>NZ_JBEXPH010000236.1:0-10942 GCF_040611955.1 Streptomyces sp. NPDC006510
CCTGCAGTACCGGCCCGACACCCTCGACGGCTTCATAGCCGGCACCGGCCTGGCCGTCGACACCCCAACGTCACCCTAGCCAGCCGAAGTCAGTATTGACTTCGGCTCGTCAGGGTGATCTTTGTCGATGTGCCTGATGGGCCTGGGGTGCGGGCTGTATCTCGTGCAGTGTGAGATATGCGGATGGGGCGGGCTGACCGCTGCGGGGCGGCAGCGTCGGGAGGCGGTACGGCGGCAGGCGGCCGAGTTGTTCGAGCAGAAGATCAAGCCGCTGGAGGTCGCCCAGCGCCTGCGTGTGAGCTCGCCCTGACGAGCCGAAGTCAGTAATCGCGTGACGGTGTGGCGCTTGGCGGGACAGCCCGCGTTGTCCAGCGGGTGCGAGACCGGCCGCGGAAGGGGTCGCTGGTCGAGCGGAACGCCAGTCGCATAGAGGAGCGCAGGAGGTCTGACGGGCCGGTAGGCCCACAGATCATCGCGTCCGCAGCCCTGGGCCCTGACGCTATCGTTTTCTGCTGGCCACGGACTGAGCAGTTCGACCGAAGCGCTGGCGCGGCGACACCGAACTGCGGCAACAGGGGGAATGGGCATGGGGGACAGAGGGATAGCGGAAGTGCGCCGGGAGCATGCGTGGGCCGAGCGGCTGACGGAAGGAGTGACCGTCGCCGTGGCGTTGGGCCTCTCGTTCTACCTGCTGGTCGGCCCGGCAGTGTTCTTCGGTACGACCGCCTGGCATCTGATCACCGACACCGGCACCACCGCGTTCAGTCGGTTCTTGGCGCCGGTGATCTTCCTCGCCCTCGTGGCGCTGCCGCTCGTCCTGGCCCGCGCGGTGTTCCGCTCGGGCCGGCGCAAGGGCAAGAGGCGACTGACAGCGGCGGTCCCGGCGGTGCTGACGCTGCTCGGCGGGTCCGTCGTGCCCTTCGCAGCCCTGTGTCTCATCTTCGTGTACGCGGACTGACCTCCGGCTACGGCAGGTCCGTCCGACGCGTACAAGAACGGGTACGTTGTCACCAGAGAACGTAGCGCTCCACCTCGGTGGAGGGGTGACAGCCCTGCGCGCCGCCCATCCCCACACCCCGTGCAATGGGAAGTTGAGGCCTTGGAACCGGCCGAACTCCAGCGCTTGGTCCTCGCCGCCGTCACCCCGTACATCGATCACGCCGTATCGCCCAGCAGATCGCCCGCATCCAGTGTGCAGCGCGGTTCATCGCCCCAGCCTTTCGATATGCGCGCCCTGCCCTGGAACCGGAACGTGGGCCGGCAGCACGGGCGGGGCGGCGGGGCCGCACTCGCGGTCGTCCGCTCGTCGAAGGGGCTGCTGCGGTCGGCCGGGCGCTGGGCCAGAGGTGTTACGCGCGACCACCGATGGCGTGACAGTGCGACAGGTGATGGGCACTCACCCTCGCGTCTCCTGGCCTTATCACCAGCATATGTGAGCATAGGTCCACACCTGGTGAACCCTGTGTGACAATTCGTCACTGTGTGTTCTCTGTGTGTTCTGTGGTCTCCCGCTCCAGCGGACTCGGTGCTCAGGTGGGCGTTCGTCACCTGATGTGCAGCGGCTGTGGGTCGGCAGACGCAATCCACCCCGAAACAGGAAGGACCACCTTCAATGGCTGTGGCTGCCACTCTGTCCGCCTTCTCGGAAGACGGGCGCAAGCGAGTCCGGCGCAGGCGTATCTGGCGCAGGGCGTCCTTCGCCGTGCTGTCCGGTGTGACTCTGCTGAGCACGACCACGTTCTTCACCACCGCCGCGTATGCAGCGGAGGCTCCGGTGGGACTGGGGACCGGCATCAGCTACGCCGTGCTGGCCGGCTCAACGGTCACCAACACGGTCACCCCCACCGTTCTCAACGGAGACCTCGGGCTCAGCCCGGGGAGTTCTGTGACAAACTTCCCGCCCGGTCTCGTCTTCGGCGCTCAGAACGTAGCCAACGGTCCCGCTCTCACGGCGAAGAACGACCTGGGCATCGCCTACAACGACGCGGAGGGTCGGACTCCGACAGGGGACGTGACGGGCGTCGACCTCGGAGGACAGACATTTACGACTGGCGTCTACAACTCCACAAGCTCAATGGCCCTCACTGGGACCGTCACCCTCGACGGAGAGGGGAACTCCGGCGCCGTCTTCATCTTCCAGGCGGCATCGACCTTGATCACAAGCTCAGCGAGCAGCGTCAGACTTGTCAATGGGGCTCAGGCCTGCAACGTGTTCTGGCAGGTGGGCAGCTCCGCCACGATCGGGACGTTCTCCAACTTCAAGGGCAGTATCCTGGCCTCGGAGTCCATCACAGTACAGAACGGCACGGAGATCCAGGGCCGGGCCCTGGCGCGTACTAGCGCGGTCACCCTGGACAACAACGCCATCACCGTGCCGTCCTGCGTCGGGGCGCCCGGGCCGACCGGGCCTACTGGTCCGACGGGCGGTACTGGACCCACTGGTCCGACGGGCGGTACCGGGCCTACTGGTCCGACGGGCGGTACCGGGCCTACTGGTCCGACGGGCGGTACCGGGCCTACTGGTCCGACGGGCGGTACCGGGCCTACTGGTCCGACAGGCAGTACCGGACCCACTGGTCCGACAGGCAGTGCTGGTGGTGGCAAGGGCGACCACGGTGGTGGCAAGGGCGACCACGGTGGCAAGGGCAAGGGCAAGGGCAAGGGCAAGGGCAAGGGCGACCACGGAGGCAAGGGCAAGGGCAAGGGCAAGGGCGACCACGGAGGCAAGGGCAAGGGCAAGGGCGACCACGGAGGCAAGGGCAAGGGCAAGGGCGACCACGGTAGGTAAGCTCGCGATCATCTGACCGACACGGGGTCAAGGGCTGAACTGGCGCGCAGACTGAACCGCACCAGGATTGGTGGAGGGGCCTTGACCCCGAATCCTGGACACGGGTCATGCGACTGGTGCCAGTGTAATTGGTGTTGTTGTGGATGCGGCTTCGTAGGCGATGGGGCTGCGGTGTCCGAGGCGGGAGTGTCGGCGTCGGGTGTTGTAGCGGTGGAGCCATCGGAATGCGTCGAGGCAGGCTTCGCGCTCGCTGGGCCAGCTCTTTCGTCCTTGCAGGGTCTCGCGTTTGAAGGTCGCGTTGAAGGACTCGGCGAGGGCGTTGTCCGCGCTGGATCCAACCGCGCTCATGCTTCGCCGAACCCCTGCTGGCCTGCAGGCTTCGGCGAAGGCCCTGCTCGTGTACTGCTTGAACTCAAGTGATCGTCGCAACACCGGCTTTCTGAAGAGATAGTAGGTGCTTGTTGAGGGCTTCGGCGGGTGTCTTCCATCCGAGGGTCTTGCAGGGCCTGTTGTTGAGCGTGGAGGCGACGGCCTGGAGCTCGTTGGCGTTCCAGCGCGACAGGTCCGTGCCCTTGGGGAAGTACTGCCGCAGCAGGCCGTTCGTGTTCTCGTTGGTGCCGCGTTGCCAGGAGCTGTGGGGGTCTGCGAAGTAGACCTGGAGCCCCGCGTCGACGCGGAGTTGGGCGTGCTGGGCCAGTTCCGGCCGCGGTCCCAGGTCAGCGACCTGCGCAGTCGCCCGGGCAGGGTGGTGATGGTGGCGGTGATCGCGTCCTTGACGACTTCGGCGCCTCGGCCGGCCAGCGCGGGCCCGTTCTTGGTGCGTGGCTCGGTGCGCTGGACCAGGAAGGCGAGCATCTGCTTGCCGAGCGCGTCTTCGACCAGCGGCGGCTGGTGGGCCCAGTCGGCCCGGAAGACCTCCCGGAGCCGTTCGGTCTCGGCGTCGATGCCGCGTTGGCGGCCGGCCCGCTTGAGTGCGGCCTGCAGCTGGGTGCGGGTCAGCCGCTCGGCCTTGGCCGGTGTCGGGGCTGCTTTGAGGAGCTCGTGGGCTTCGCGTCGGCAGAGTCCGTTGCGCCCGGAGTCGAAGGCGGCCAGGGCGGAGGGGTAGCGCTCGCGCAGGTAGGCCGACTTCCGGCTCACACGCAGGCGCTGGGCGACCTCCAGCGGCTTGATCTTCTGCTCGAACAACTCGGCCGCCTGCCGCCGTAGCCTCCCGACACTGCCGCCCCGCAGCGGTCAGCCCGCCCCCATCCGCATGTCTCACACAGCACGAGATACAGCCCGCACCCCAGGCCCATCAGGCACATCGACAAAGATCACCCTGACGAGCCGAAGTCAGTAGCTCGCGGCTGGACCCTTCAGGGGAAGGCTCATGACGTGCGAGGCTCAGCTGCGATGATCTTCGCGTTGAGGTCGCACCAGACCGTTGAAGTGCCGCCGGAGGCAGCCCAGTTGCCGTAGTGCCAGTACCGGTACTTGCTGGCATCCAGCGTCTCGCACCTGATGGCAAGGAAGAACGACGTTCCGCCAGTGCAGGAGATCCTCGCCCCTTTGTGACCGCCGCTGCCGTCGATGAGCTGCGGATAGCTCGGACAGATGAGTGCTGTGGTGCCGGCCGAGGCCGGCGACGCGAGGCCGAGCATTCCTGCACTGGCCAGTGCGACAGATGTAGCGACGGCTGCGACCCGAGAGCGAATGGACATGCTGTCCTCTCCTGTTGGTTCTTCGGCGTGCGGAGGGAAGGAGGCTAGCCGCCCTGCTCACGATCCGGTAGAGCACGTCGTCGCCGTCGACACCGCTGGCGGCTCCGACGACGTCGACGACGAACCCGGGCTCTGGGCCGACGGCCGCGACTGCAACGGGGCCCGGTTCGCGCATTTGGCCCAGACAGGTGACTCGGCGCCGCGCATCCTCCGGAGTGAGCAGGCCGGCCGGCGCACAGCGGCTGGACCCTCACGCAGGCGATGGAGCGGCAGACCAGGGCGATGCACGAGTTGAGCCAGAGCACGTTCCCGGAGCCGGGGGTGTCCTCGGATGACGAGCCGGCTCCGGTCGAGGCGACCACGATCGGAGTGTGCGATGCAGCTGGGCTGGAGTCGGCCACGTCCGGCGGCCATCGTCAGCGCGTCGACAACCAGCGAGGCGCGGTGGTGATCGGCCATCGAGTAGCCGACGATCTCGCGGGTGGCCAGGTCCAGCCAGGTCGCCAGATACAGCCAGCTTTCGTCGGTAGTGCTCCCGCCCGCCGCACCGATGCACTGCCCGCTACGAGGCCCCGGACTGCACCGCCCGCTAGGATGCGCCGAGTTCAGCGAGCCGCCGACGCAGCACATCACGCTGCTCCTCCAGGACCTCGGAGACCGGAGAGAGGAAGTAAACCGCCCCCTGATGGCGGCGGAAGCCGAGTCTCTCCCAGCCACGAGTGATCTCGGCTGTCACCCGCTCGCACTCGGCTTGATCACGCAGACGCGCGCCGGTGAGGTCGGTGACGCCCGGCGAGCACGCGATGGCACGGCATCCAGGCATCAGCCCGAGAATTGCCTCCAAGCGGTGAGGACCACGCCGAGGCCGTATCCGCGCCAGTCTTCGTCCGAGCTCACGCGGTCCATCACCAGCAGGCCGGATCCCACGTACTCCAGCGCCTCGTTGGCGGACTCGTTGAGGTTTCCGGTGTCCGGGTCAAGGACGGCCCGGGCGATCTCGTAGAGCTCTTCCGTCTCCCCTTCCAGCGCCCAGAATGCGTTCTGGCCACGATCAACATGCACCCGGAAGAGGGTCATGCTCCGCACCTCGATGCCGTCCCGCACGTACGCCGGGCAGAGAGAGGTGGTGCATGGGCCGGGCGTGGCAGGCACCGGGAGTTGTCGTGCACGTTGTGGCCGCTGCCGCGGAGCGCAGATCAGCACGCCTTACAACATCGACGAGGTCGATCCATGCGGGCTCGCTTCCGCCGGACCAGCCACGACGATGTGGCCTTCGTCGGACAGGTCAGCGAGTACCTCGCCTGATCCATCGGATTGCGTGGAGAGCCGGATGCTCGGCCAATGGGCACGTCCGGTTCGGCGGGCGGGATGGCAAAACCGACACCCGAAAAGTGCACGGCGTCCCGTCCCTGACCCAACTCATCAAGAAGGGCACCACATCGGCGGGGGTTGGCCGGCAGTACACCGGCACGTCGGGGAAGATCGACAATTGCCAGATCGGTGTGTTCGCCGCCTACGCCACCAGCTCAGGCCGAGCGCTGGTGGACCGCACCGCTCCACCTCGTCAGCTCTCGTAGGGGCGAAACAGGTCCCCACCCTGCGCGAGGAGCCCATGCGGCACCGAATCATCGGAAGGAATCCCTCCGCGGCGATCAGCGGTTAGTGTCCGTCGCATGACACATATGAGGAAGGTCCCGGCGCGACGGATGACGGTGGCGCTGGTCGGCGCGGCAGCCGCAGTGGTGCTGGGTGTGGGCGGGGCGATTGCAGTAGCCGACCAGGACAGTGGAGCGTCCGGCCCGACTCCTGTGTCCGCAGAGGCGTCCGATACGGGAAGCGGCGGTCTCGCAGGCGGCGCGGACACCGGCGCTGGGGACAGTGGCTCCGTCAGTGGTTCAGGTGGCAGCGACAGCGGCAGCTCCGGTGGTACGGATGCGGGAGGCTCGGGTGGTTCCGAGTCCCCATCTCCTACAGACGGCCCCACATCGCATCCCACGGCTCCGGCAAGCCTGGACGACCTGGCGGAACGCATCGACAGTCTGGAGAAGAAGGTGGATGAGCTGCCCACCAAGAAAGAGCTGGCCGATGCCCTCCGCGCCTTCGCCGACGCGTTGGAGCAGCAGGACTGAGTCCACGGGACATGCTGCGGCGCACCCGGGACCAGGCCGTACCCGAGGCCGATCCGGGCAGACCTGTTTCGTCGCGGATCTTCGAGCGAAGTGTTGTCGCTTCAGCTTCTCCGCCCGCTGGACCACCACTAGACCGTCGCATGCGTCGCACACGTGCTGAGTGGTCTCGCCTGAGGTCCACATCATCTGTGCTGCCTGTCGCGCAGGGGCCGCAGTGTGAGCGTGCCGTCGGGCCCGCCGTCGACGCGGGTGCCGAAATCCCGGCTGTGCCTGTCGAGGACGGCGCGCAGCCACTCGGTGTCCTCGGGTGAGGCGCGCTCCAGCCGCATCCTGCATGCCTGCAGGGGCACCATCCGCGCGTCGACCAGTCGGCCGGTGTCCGCCTCCACCGAGACCAGGTACAGCACCCGCAGGTCGTCCCGGTAGCTCTCGTAGCCGCCGATGCCCTCATAGTCGTCGACGAGGTCGCCGCAGCCATACAGGATGAACCTGTCCCTGTACACCTCCAGCGGGCGCGGGTGGTGCGAGGAATGTCCGTGCACGACGTCCACGCCTGCGTCCAGGAGCACGTGGGCGAAGCAGACCTCGGAGCGGGAGACCTCGTAGCCCCAGTTGGGGCCCCAGTGGACCGAGGCGACCGTGATGTCCCCCGGCCGTCTGACCTGCCGAAGACGGTCGGCGAACGCGGACGCGGCGGCCGCCGAAGGCTCCGCGAACACGTCGACACCGACCCGCTGCCCAGTGGCGGCCCAGTCCTTCGGGATCCCGCTGGACGGCATTCCGAAGGAGAAGACCAGCACCCGCCCGCCGGTGCCCAGGGGCACGATCGCCGGCTGTCTCGCCCGCACCTCGTCCCGGCCCGCCCCCGCCGTCCGCAGCCCCGCATCCGCCAGCGCGTCGAGCGTCTCGTGGAGGCCGCGCGGGCCGAAGTCGAGCACATGGTTGTTGGCCAGCGCGCAGACGTCCGGCCGGGCCGCGGCCAGGCAGGGCAGGTTGGCCGGGCTCATCCGGTAGTGGACGCTCTTGCCGGGCGCGAAGTCCCCGTCACCGGTGACGGCTGTCTCCAGATTGACCACCCGCACGTCCGGCGCGGCGTCATCCAGGACCAGCAGCGCCTCGCCCCACGGCCAGCGGAAGCCGACCGGCCGGGGGATCGGCCCGCTCGCCGCCTCCGCCAGGTCGACGTAGGCACGGGCGTCGCGGATGTACGCCTCCCGCAGCGCCGGGTCACCGGGGTGCGGGAGGATCTGATCGACGCCCCGGCCGAGCATCACATCCCCGCCGAGGAACAGGGTGACCACACCGTCGTGCACCCTCCCACGCTAAAGCCGTCGCGGGCGATGCGCGAAGGATCCGCGCGACGGGGGCGCCATGCGGCTGTGCGTGTGCGGTGCGCAGGAGCCATGTGGCCGGTGAACCGGCTCCGCGGTGGCCCACAGGGCGGCGACAGCTCCTGTACCGGCGCGGCGCCGAAGCACCCGATGGCGAGCCCCTCGGTTTCGACCTGTGCCCGCAGCTGGCCCCCTGAAATGCGTCGGCATCGACGCCGCTCCTCAGAGGCGAAGGGCGTGGTTGAGTTAGTCGATGGTTGCGGCCCGCAGCTCCAGCGTGTACGCGGCGGTCACCTCGTCCGGTGTGACGCCCAGGCCGCGGGCGAGCTGCTCGGTCTGGGCCGAGGGGCCTGGTGACGACACGGCTGTACCCCGGGCGAGAGCGCTGATCCGGGGTACAGGGGGGCTGGGGTGAAAAGCTGATCACCGGGTGGTGAATCAGGCCCAGCCGGTGGACACCGTGCCGGGCGGCCGCGGGCAGCCCGCGTCGGGGAGGTTGAACAGGCGCTGCGCTCGTCATCTCACTGCATGTCGAACTCGATCGGACGGTGATCTGCTTCGCCTTCTCGCCCAGGACATCGGGCCAGTGCAGACCGAAGACCGCAGCCGTGATCCTGGGTTCGATTGCCACAAGCGGCACTCCGTTCGCGGTGCCCATGCTGATGCCGAAGTAGCCGACCGGCCCGCCGCTGCCGATCTCCGGAAGTTCCTGGAGCGCTTCCTCGTGACCGGCTGCGGCTTCCATGTCGCCGTCAGCGACGCGCCCGGTCACGGCGACCGGCCGCGCAGCCGCAGTCGGCGTCCGCGATCACCCACCGGACGGGGATCCTGTCCTGACGCGGCGGACCATGGCCTTGGCCATAACCTCCCTCACGTACGATCCGCATGTCGGCCCACCCTCCGATGCGGCCCAGGGCGGGCCCGAACGTCGGCGGGCACTGACGTGGAAGCGGCCCGTGGTGCCCCGCTGGACCTCTGCGGTTCGGACGATGGCGCTCATCACCGTGGTCGGCATACGGAGCGCTCCGGCACGGGGCAGGGGATCGTGCCGCTGCACATGAGCCACCGCCCGTTACCGGAGCACGCGTTCGACCTCAGGCCGCCGCATGGCGAACCGGGGTCATGTGGTCGGTGAACCAGTCACGGGCCAGATCGGTGACCTTCTCCAGGGCGCCGGCTTCCTCGAAGAGGTGGGTGGCGCCGGGGACGACCGCGAGCCGGTTCTCGCAGCGCAGCCGAGCTTGTGCCTCGCGATTGAGGTCGAGCACCAGCTGGTCGTGGCCCCCGACGATCAGCAGCGTGGGTGCCGTCACCGTCGGCAACCGTGGCCCTGCCAGGTCGGGCCTGCCGCCCCGCGAGACGACCGCGGCGATTCGCGCACCCGGCTCGGCGGCTGCCCACAACGCGGCGGCCGCGCCGGTACTGGCGCCGAAGTACCCGACAGCGAGCCCTTCGGCCTCTGGCTGTCCGAGCAACCAGCCGGTTGCGTCCGCCAGGCGCCGGGCCAGCAGTCCGGTGTCGAACACGTTGGCCCGGTCGATCTCTTCCTCCTCGGTGAGCAGGTCGAACAGCAGGGTGCTCAGCCGGGCCCGATTCAGTCCGGCGGCCACGAACCGGTTGCGCGGGCTGTGCCGACTGCTGCCACTGCCGTGCGCGAACACCACGACCCCGCTCGCGCCCTCGGGCACCGTCAACTGCCCGCGCAGCACCACCGCACCAGCCCGCACGTCCACCTCCCGATCCTCGGGCACGGCGTGACGCGACTCAGTCCGGTGGGTGTTCACCGGGCGGGCGGCCGCCTCTTCCAGACAGGCGACGACCTCATCGTCGTCGACCGGAGAGAAGTCGACTGTGTAAAACTGTCCGACCGTAAAGAAGTTCCGTGGGGCGTGCAGACATATCAGTTCGTCGGGCTCCTCGCCGAGCCGTGCGGCCCAGTCGTGAGGCGCCACGGGGACAGCGAGCACGATCCGTGCAGCCCCGCGGGCGCGGGCGATCCGGCAAGCCGCGCGCGGCGTGGACTCCGTGGCCACCCCGTCATCGACCACCAGCACCGTACGGCCCTCCAGCCTGATCGGTTCCCGCCCGCCCCGGTACCGCTGGGCACGGCTCTCCAGCACCTTCCGCTCACGGGCCTCGACCCCAGCCAGCTCATTCGGGGTGATGTGCGCCGTGCGCACCACGTCATCGTTGATCATGCGTACCCCGCCCTCCCCGATCGCTCCCATTCCAAGCGCCGGGCGGAAGGGCACGCCCAGCTCTCGCACCAGGCAGACATCCAGCGGCGCGCCCAGTGCCTCGGCGACCTCTGCCGCGACCGGAACTCCTCCGCGGGGCAGGCCAAGCACCACCACCGCAGCCCCCTTGAGATGCGCCAGCCGGGCGGCCAGTTGACGGCCGGCGTCACGACGATCCATGAAGAACACGATCCGACCTCCTTGTCACGGAGGAACACGGTGGCTGACACGTACCCCCGTACCTCCATCCTCGCCCGCGCAGGGCACGGATGCGCACCGCTGCGAGACGCGCGTTCTCGCCTGTCCTCACACGGAGTGGTCGACCCGCGTGCGGACGGAGTACAGCTCCAGGGCATCAGGAGGCGATCACGATGTCGGACCGTGTGGCCGGCTTCCACAAGCTGTTGCAAGCCTGAACGCAACTCCGGCAGGCGAGTTCGGACGGCCTTGACGGGTTTGAAGTGAGCGGTGGGGCCGAATACGCTCCTCGAACCACACAAAGCTGGCATCGGCCGGCACGGCACGCTGTGGCCATGTCGGCCCGCTTCCCGATGCCACAATGGCGTCGGCGTGAACGCAACCCCGCCCGTGGTGTGTCGGCTGTGCCTCTCCTCATGCCGCAGGGCTGCCGGAATGCGGCCAGCTCGCTGCGGTCCGCAGGGCTAGGGTGCGTATCGAGTCGTGATCAATCTGCGGGATGTGCCTTCGTGGCACGGTCTGGTCCGGTAGACCGTCGTACGTGACGCGAGTGCAACTG
>NZ_JBEXPH010000237.1:0-4692 GCF_040611955.1 Streptomyces sp. NPDC006510
TGCGCAGGGGGCCGGCCCCTGCGCAGGGGGCCGGCCCCTCGGCCGTTCTCCTGCGCCGGACAGGCCCCAGGGGTGCACGGGGCAAGAACTCCCGCGCACCCCTGGGGTGTTGGTTCGGTTCGCGTCCGGCTACTGGCGGGCGCTGATGACGTCCGCCGGGCGACCGCCGAGAGCGACCCGCCCCGGGACCAGGGTCGCCAGCGCGGTGAGCAGCGCGGCGAAGCCGAGAACCCCGAGGAACATCGGCAGGTCGACGGAGGGCTGGGCGGCGCCTGTCATCCCGATGCTGAAGGCGGTGAGCACCGCCAGCGAGATGGCCGTGCCGAGCACCGCGGCGACCAGCACGATCAGGGCGGACTCGATCCTGAGCATCGACATCACCTGGCGGCGGGTCGTGCCGACGAGCCGCAGCAGGGCGAACTCCCGGGTGCGGTCCGAGACCGACATGGCCAGGGTGTTGACCACGGCGATCGCGGTGAACGCGATGATCAGGCCCATCGCGAGGTAGTTGACCTCGGCGTTGGACTGCTGCACGTCGGCCTGGAGGTTGTCGACCTGGGCGCGGTCGAGGACGCCGAGCCCCGGAAAGGCCTTGAGGGCGCCGGCCAGCTGCTCGCGGCCCGCCTTGCCGTCACCGGCCGTCTTGACGAGGACGGAGGAGGCGAGCGGGTTGTCGACGTGCCGGGAGACCAGGGCGTGCGACATGGTCAGGTCGCCGAAGCCCAGGCCCCGTTCGTAGACGGCGGCGACCTTCAGCCGGGCCACGGTCCCGTCGCCGAGCGTCACCTTGAGCGTGTCGCCGGGCTTCTTGCCGAGGTGGTCGGCGGAGACGTCGCTCATCGCGATGCTCTGGTCCCCGAAGCCCTTGAGACTGCCCCGGGAGACGTCCGGGTCCCAGTTCGTGCTGAGGCCCTGCGCGGAGATGCCCTGCGCCGGGTACTTGTCGAGGCCGACGCGGACCTGGGTCCGGACGATCTCGGTGACCCGGGTGACTCCGGGTACGGCGCGCAGTGCGTCCGTGGCCTCGGCGGGGACGCCGGGGCCGTTGGAAGCGACCACCCAGTCCGCCTTGTTGCCCGCCTTGGCCTGGGCCGTGGCGGCGTCGCCCATGGTGGTCTGCACGAACAGGACGGTGCAGGCCATGCCGATGAGCAGGACCAGCGGGGTGACGGCGGCGGCCATCCGCTTGGCGTTGGCCCGTGCGTTGGCGGTCGCGAGGTGGCCGCCGACGCGCGAGAACTTCAGCGGGATCCCGAGGATCGCGACGGCGATGCGTGCGATGACCGGGCCGAGCAGCGAGACCGCTACGGCGAGTACGACGACGGACAGGAACGTGACGGGCTGTGAGGCCGGTTCGGTGCGCAGGAAGCCCAGCAGGACGACCACACCGATGCCGAGGGCGAGGACGAGCAGCCCCACGCCGAGCCGTCCCCACGCGAAGTGGCGCTGTTCCATGGACGCCTCGGACAGGGCCTCGGCCGGGCGGATACGGGCGGTGCGGCGTGCGGAGATGCGGGCCGCGACCCACGCCCCGAGCAGGGCCGCACCGACCGCGGCGGTGAACGGCACGAAGCTGAAGGTGAGTTCGAGGGTGTCGGGGATGGCCTTGAAGTCGATGAACTTGCTGTGCAGCCAGTACGCAATGGGCAGACCCACGACCGAGCCGAGTCCGCCCGCGAGGCCGCCGATGATCAGGGCCTCGCGGCCGATCAGCTGACGGACCTGCTTGGGGGTCGCGGCGATGGCGCGCAGCAGGGCGAGTTCGCGATAGCGCTGCTGGATGGAGAGCGCGAACGTACCGACGACGACGAGGATCGCGACGAGCAGCGACGTACCGCCCATGGCGCCGCCCATGGAGACGAGCTTGACCCGGGCCTTGCCCGCGTCGAGGAACTCGATGGGGCCGCGCTCGCCGCCGGTGGCGACGGCGTACCTGCGTCCGTCGCCGGCGAGTGCCTTCTCGGCCTGGTCCGCGAGCTCGCTCGCGGAGACGCCGGGCTTGGGCATCAGGCCGACGGTCGCGACCTGGCCGGCCCGCCCGGAGAGGTTTCGGGCGGTTTCGTCCGAGAAGAACAGCGAGGTCTGCTGGTGCAGGTCGCCGCCCTTGGCCGCCGCGATGCCGCTGACCTTGTACGTGGTCGGGGCGCCGGTCGACTGGACGACGAGGTCGCTGCCGGTCTTGAGACCGGTGCGGGCCGCGAGTTCCTGGTCGACGACGACCTCGTCGGCGCCCGCGGGCGCCTTGCCGTCGGTCAGTTCGAACGGGGTCAGCTCGGCGGAGGACCAGGCGTGGCCGTAGGACGGCTTGCCGTCGACGCCGGGCACGATCTGGCCCCGGGGGCCGACCGCGTACGCCGGGAAGTTCGTCTCGGGCACCGCCTTGCGTAATCCGGGCAGGCCGGCGAGGGTCTCGGTGGTCCCCGCGGGCAGCCAGACCCGCTCGGCCAGCGGCTTCGCCTTGTGCTTCTCCTTGACCTTGCCCTTCTTCTTCTTGATGGTCGTCTGGTGGACGTTCTGGTCGGCGCCGACGATGACCGGGGCGGCGGCGTAGCGCTCGGTGGCGATGGTGCCGCGCAGACCGGTCTCCAGAAGGATGCCGCAGGCGGTGACCAGGGCGGCGGCGCAGAACAGGGCGAGGAAGGCGCCGATGAAGCCGCCCTTCCTGGCCTTGAGCGTCTGCAGTGCGTAGCGCAGCATCAGGCCCACGCTCCCAGGTGTGTCATGCGCTCGGCGACGAGGTCGGCGGTCGGGGCGTCCATCTGTCCGGCGATCTTGCCGTCGGCCAGGAAAAGGACGGTGTCGGCGTACGAGGCGGCGACCGGGTCGTGGGTGACCATGACGACGGTCTGGCCGGTCTCGTTCACGCAGTCGCGCAGCAGGGAGAGGATCTCCTTGGCGGTCACGGTGTCGAGGGCGCCGGTCGGCTCGTCGCCGAAGATGACGTCGGGCCGGGTGATGAGGGCGCGCGCGATGGCGACACGCTGCTGCTGGCCGCCGGAGAGTTCGGCGGGCCGGTGGGCGGCACGGCCGCCCAGCCCGACCCGGCCGAGGATCTCGTCGAGCCAGCTCTTGTCGAGGCTCTCGCCCGCGAGGCGCAGCGGCAGCTCGACGTTCTGACGGACCGACAGGGACGGGATGAGGTTGAACGCCTGGAAGACGAAGCCGATGCGCTGGCGGCGCAGCTTCGTCAGCTGGGTCTCGTTCATGTCGTTGAGCTGGGTGTCACCGATGTAGGACTGGCCCGTGGTCGGCTTGTCGAGGCCGGCCGCGCAGTGCAGGAAGGTGGACTTGCCGGAGCCGGAGGGGCCCATCACCGCGGTGAAGGAGCCACGCTCGATCCCCACGGACACCCCGTCCAGGGCACGTACGCCGCGGCCGTTCTTGCCGTACACCTTGGTCACGTCGGCCAGACGAAGGGCGTGCCCCCGGTTGACCGTGTTGTAGCCGTTGTCTCGGGAAGGGCGGCTCGTCTCGGTCACCATGTTGCGACCTGTCCTCTCCATAGTGGGGTTCCGGGTCTCGGGGGGATTGTTTTCGAGCGTATATGGCATCGATTCGAGCGTGGCCCGTACTTCTATATGCGATCTACTTCCTTACCCTCCCGGGTGATTGGCGCTGCGTTCGCCGCTGTGTCGAGGCGCGCCTGCGGCGCTGCACCTGGGCCGCGACGGCGGCGGCCAGACAGACCGCGTACGAGGCGACCACCCAGGGGGCCGGCGTCCGGCCCGCGGTGAGGCCGTGGACCACGGCGGCGGCCCAGCCGGCGTACGAGGCCCCGTGCAGGAGCCGGAACGGGCGGATCCAGCGGCGGGTCGCGAAGGCGCCGCGCCAGACGCCGGTGGCGGCGGCCAGCAGGAAGAGGTAGCAGGCCAGGGTGCCCAGGGCGAGCCAGAAGTCGGCGGCCGTGGTGGGCAGTCCCCGGGTGAGCAGGGCGTCGCCGGGGCCGATCCGGTGGCCCGCGATCTTCACGGTGATGTGCAGGACCAGGAAGCCGATGCCGAGGAGTCCGGCCGCGCGGTGCAGGTGCTGGGCGTACCGGCGGTGGTGGGGTGCGAGGAGGTCGCGGAAGACGGTGGTGAGACCGAGGAGTACGGAGCCCGAGAGCGCGACCAGGGCGACGACCCCGGCCATGGCGTCCAGCCAGGCCCGCAGGGGGCCTCCGGCGAGGGCGGCGGTGGTGATGAGGGCGGCGGTCAGGAGGGCCGCGGCGAGGAGCGGGAGGGGGCCGGGGAGCGGGGTGTGCGGGGGGCCGCTTTGGGGGTTGGGGGGAGGTGTGGCGGCGGATGTCGGTGAGGGTGTGGGTGTGGGGTGGTGGGTGAGGGCCATCGGTTCTCCGGGTGGTGGGTGAGCGTGCGGTGCACGGGCACCGGCCCGGTGGCGCGGATCGGGAGACGGTGCCCGGCCGGTGGGTGTGGTGTCCGCCCGGTCCGCCCCGGCGGGTCGCACTCCCGCGACACGGGGTGGGCGCGGCCCGGGGGCCTGGGGGCCACAACAGGCGTGCGCGAGTGGGCGGTTGAGCGGGACGGGGTGCGGAACGGATGTCCGCGGTGCGCGCTGTCCGGGCATGGCTTCGGGCCCCCAGAAGGAACGTGGGGCGGGGCGGGACCCCGGGGGCGGCGGGGGGGGGGGGTGGTCGGGGGCCGGGGGGGGGGGGGACGGGGGGGGGCACGTGGGGCCCCCGCGGGGGCCCGG
>NZ_JBEXPH010000237.1:4701-10868 GCF_040611955.1 Streptomyces sp. NPDC006510
GGGCCTCGGCGCCGGAGAGGACGGGCGGTGCCGTGGCGGGGGGCGGCTGGGCGGCCGGGTGGGCGGCGGCGGGGGGGGTGGCGGGGGCGGGGCGCCGCCGGGCGGGCCGGGGGGGGGGCGCGCCGCGCTCGGGCCCCCCCCCCACCCCACCCCGGGGGGCGGCCCCCAAGCCCGGGTCAGGCCGGGGCGTGGGTGTGGACGGGGCCCAGGGGGCTGGTCTCCGGGCGGGCCAAAGAGGCCGCCCAGCGGTCGCCGATGTCGAGGTCCGTCACCTGCCAGCGCGATTCCTCACCGCGGTAGCGGTGTACCACCCGCACCGGCCCGTCCTGCGCCGGACTGACGTCCAGCGTGTTGAGCTCCATGCCCAGCAGGCCGAGGCCCACGGCCTTGACCACCGCCTCCTTGCGGGTCCAGGCCCGGTGGAAGGCGGCGTCCCTGGCCGCGCCCGGGGTCAGGCCGAGGACGTGTGCGCCCTCCGAGGCGGTGAGGACCACCTCGGCCAGGCCGGCCGGTTCGACCGGCCGGAGGGCTTCCACGTCGACGCCCACCCAGTCGCCCGCCCGTACCGCGAGGGCTCCGACCCCCGCCGTACGGGACAGGCTGACCGCCAGCGGGACCGGCGGGGCGGCCACGGCCGGCGGGCCGTGCTCCCGGTCGCCGCACCCGGGGCAGATCCGTCGGCCGAAGCCGACCTCTCCCGGTTCGACGCCCAGCAGCCCGGCCACGGCCCGCCGGGCGCCGGCCCGGGTGGCGGTGAACGCGGCCGCGTCCGCCTCGGCGTGGAAGCGCTGGGCCCGGCCCCGCTCCACCTCGTCGAGGAGGGCGTAGTCCGCCGGGTCGGTCCGTACGCCGAGCGGCCACCACCACACGTGGACCTCGCCCGACTCCCGCATCCGGCTGACCGCTTCGAGCGCCGGTCGGGGTATGCGCACCTCGCTGATCGCGGTGTTCCGCCGAGGTGTCATCTGGCCTCCTCTCGATCCTTTCGATACGGCCGGTCTCAGGCCAGTCCGTTGAGGCGCAGGAGCAGTTCCTTCACCTCGGTGGCGTGGTAGCGGTCCCGTTCCTGCCCCGGGTCGGAGCACAGCAGCAGCGGCCCGTCCCGGTGGTCCTGGGGCAGCCGTCCGTGGCTGCCTCTGACATGGGCCGGGTCGAGCGGCACCACGGTGAGCGGTGCGCGCATCCCGGCCTTCTTGCGCAGCAGTGCGAGTGCTGCCTTCGCCTTCACCGCCGGATCGGCGGGGTCGAAGAAGAGCTCGGCCGGGTCGTAGCCCGGCTTGCGGTGGATCTCGACGCCGCGCGCGAAGTCGGGGGCGCGGGTGTCGTCGAGCCAGTAGTAGTACGTGAACCAGGCGTCCGGCTCGGCGACGGCGACCAGCTCGCCCGCGTTGGGGTGGTCGATGCCGTACGCGGCCTGTTCGGTGCGGTCCCAGATCTCGTCGATGCCTTCGGTGTGCTTCAGGACGTCGCGGACGCGCGGTATGTCGGCGGGGTCGGCGACGTACACATGGGCGGCCTGGTGGTCGGCCACGGCGAACGCGCGGGAGGTGCAGGGGTCCAGGTACTCCATGCCGCGCTGGCTGTAGACGGAGAGGAGCCCCGCACGGCGCAGCGCGCGGTTGATGTCGACGGGCCGGGAGACGGGGCTGATGCCGTACTCGCTGAGGGCCACCACGGTGGTGCCGCGGTCGCGCAGGTCACCGAGGAGCGGAGCGAGCGCGGCGTCGGCCTCGCGGGCGGCGCGCACGGCCTGGGGGCTGTCGGGCCCGTACCGCTGGAGGTCGTAGTCGAGGTGGGGCACGTAGATGAACGACAGGTCGGGGCGGCGGGTGTCGGCGACGTGCCGGGCGGCGCCGGCGATCCATCGGGTGGAGGCGATGGAGGCGGTCGGCCCCCAGTACTGGAAGAGGGGGAACTCGCCCTGGCGGGTGGTGAGTTCATCGCGCAGTCCGGCCGGTTTTGTGTAGCAGTCGGGGGACTTGCGGCCGTCGTAGTGGTAGACGGGTCGCGGGGTCAGGACGGTGTCGACGTCCGCGCCCATGGCCCACCACCAGCACAGGTAGGCGGTGGTGTGGTCGGGGTCCTGCCGTCGGGCGGCCTGCCACACCTTCTCGCCCCGGACGAGGGCGTTGTGCTGGCGCCACATCATGACCTCGCCGTGGTCACGGTGGTACCAGCCGTTGGCGACGGCCCCGTGGTCGCGGGGCAGCAGGCCGGTGGTGAGGGTGGCCTGGACGGTGGCGGTGACCGCGGGGAAGACGGTGTCGAGGCGGGCGGTGAAGCCCTCCTGGCCGATGGCCGCGACGTGCGGCATCTCGCCGAGGAGGCGGGGGGTGAGGCCGACGGTGCACAGGACGGCCACACTACGGTTCGTCATGGTGTGGCTCCCGGCTTTTCGGTGAGGCCGAGCCGGATCAACTCGTCGTGGGTCCACTCCAGTTCGGTGGCTATACCGGCGGCGATCCCGGCAGGTCCGGTGGGCCGGAGCCCGGCGGGCAGGACGTCCCAGGTGTATGTCTCGACCTCGATGTGGTCGGTGAGGGCGCGCTCCCCGCCGAACGCGGCCCGCAGGATCTCCTGGAGCGAGTCGCTGGTGTTGCGCAGCGGCGGCTCGGGCTGGTCGTGCAGCGGTACGTGGTAGTGGATGCGCCAGGGCCGGTCGCCGGGGAGGGCGCCCGCGAGGGCGGGGGCGAGGTCGTCGGAGCCGCGCAGGGTTCCGTCGGGGCTCTCTTCACGGACCTGGTGCAGGAAACGGGGTTCGGCGAAGGGGCGCAACGCCTCGCGGGACTCGGCCTCGGCGGGGGTGTCGGCGACGAGCGCGGAGGACGCCTGGAGCTTGACGACGGGCACGCCTTCGGCGACGAGGGCGGCGAAGGCGCTCCGCGGGTCCTCGTGCTGGACGGCGAGGTGGCAGGCGTCCAGGCACAGACCGATCCAGTCGTGGTCGGCGCCGGCGACGGCCTCGACGGCCTGGGCGGTGGTCTCGGCGACGCAGCCTGGCTCGGGTTCCAGGCCGACGCGGATGGTGCGGCCGGTCTCGGCCTCGATCCGCTTGAGTCCGGCGGCCAGGTCGTCGAGCTGCCGGGCGGCGGCGGAGCGCTGCACACCGGTCCAGGGGGTGCGCCAGGCCAGTGGCAGGGTGGATATGGAGCCGCGGGCGGCGTCCTCGGGCAGCAGTCCGGCGAGCACCTTGGCGAGGTTGAGCGTGTAGTTCAGGCGGGCCGGCTCGGACCAGTCGGGGAAGTACACGCCGCGCTTGACGACGGGCGTGTGGAAGCCCCGGTAGGGGAAGCCGTTGAGAGTGACGGTCTCCAGGCCCCGGACGGTCAGGGCGTGGCGCAGCGCTTCGGTGTCGGCAGGGTGGTCGGCGAGGTGGCGGGCCACGTCGGCGGGGAGCCACAGGCCGAGGCCGACCAGGTCGGTGCCGAGGTGCTGGCGTACCTGCTCCGCGTGGTCGGTGAGCTGGGCCGTGATTCCTTCGAGGGTCTCCGCCGGGTGCACGTTGGTGCAGTAGGCGAGGTGGATGGTGGTGGAGTCCGAGTGGAGCAGACGCATGATGTACCGACCTCAGCTGCCGCCGCGGGCGATCGAATTTCCGGCGTACAGCCCCGCGGCCTGCACATCGTTGTAACCGTCCAGATCAAGCCTGCCCGACTGCCCGTAGAACGCGAGCGGGTTGCGCCACATGACGCGGTCGACATCATCCTCGTCGAAACCGGCGTCCAGCATGGCTTCGGCCGTAATCCTCGTGAGCAGCGGATCGCTGTGTCCCCAGTCCGCCGCCGAGTTCACGAGCATGTGCTCGGTTCCGTACTTCTTGAGGATGCCGACCATCCGCTGCGGGGTCATCTTGGTGTCCGGGTAGATGGAGAATCCCATCCAGCAGCCGGTTCCGATCACTTCGGTGACGGTGACCTCGTTGAGGTGGTCGAGGACGACGAAGCCGGGGTCGATGCCGGATTCCTCGACGACGGCCAGGGAGCGTGCGGTGCCGCCCGCCTTGTCGCGGTGCGGGGTGTGGACCAGTGCGGGCAGCCCGAACTCGACGGCGAGGGCGAGCTGCGCGGCGAACGCGTGCTCCTCCGCCCCGGTCATGGTGTCGTAGCCGATCTCCCCGACCGCTACGACGGAGTCCTTGGCGAGGTAGCGCGGCAGCAGGTCGAGCACGGGGGTGCAGCGCGGGTCGTTGGCCTCCTTGGGGTTGAGGCCGATGGTGCAGTGGTGGCGGATGCCGAACTGGGCGGCGCGGTAGGGCTCCCAGCCCATCAGGGCGTCGAAGTAGTCGGCGAAGCTGGCCGGGTGGGTACGCGGCTGGCCGAGCCAGAAGGCCGGTTCGACCAGGGCGCGTACGCCTGCGTCGTACATGGCCCGGTAGTCGTCGGTGGTCCGGGACGTCATGTGGATGTGTGGGTCGAATATGCGCATGGCCATTCTCCGTCGGGGTGGGGCCCGGCCGCAGGGTACGGTGCCGGGAGCGGGGCCAGTGCCGGGACCGGCAGGGACACTAGCTCTCGTGCGTGGCAACCAGCCACAGGTCGGCGGGCACGGTGCGGCCGGCCGCGCGGCGCTCGGTCGCGAAACCGACGGCCATGCGGGCGAGTTCGGCGTCCCGGCGTTCGTGCAGCCCGGCCACCTTGGCCAGCGGTATCCCGGTGAACAGGCACTTGAGAACGGCCTGGCGCCAGCGGTACTGGTCGAGGTGGGCCCGCGCGTAGGGGCCGAGCGCGGCGGCGATGAGCCGGTTGTCGTTGGTGCGCAGCGCGTCGTCGGTGAGGTGGACGGCGTGCGGACCGAGGGGCAGGAAGGGCAGGGCGCACAGGACGCCGCGCCGCTCCGCCGCGTCGCCGTGCCGGTAGCGCTCGGTGACCTCCTGTACCAACTCAGTGCCCTCTATGGTCAGTTGGACGAGCAGTTTGGTGCGTACGCCGTCCTCGACGGTCCAGCCCGCCCAGCCGGGCAGCCGGCCCCGGCCATATGCGCGGCCGGCGGCGGGGAAGCGGCTGTCGAGGGCGCGGGCGCCCTGCTCGGAAACGGCCGCGAGGTCCTGGGCGAGGCGGGTGCGGTGCTCGTGACCGAGGGCCGACCCCAGTCCCTCCGTGAGGGTGCGCAGGGTGAGTGTGTCGTGCACGGTGGTCGGTGCCGCCGCGATCGTCGGTGCGGTCATACCGGTTCGGCCTCCTTCGACAGGGCTGCGGTGTGCAGGAATTCGATGCTGTGGCGGGCGGTCGCGGTCGCGGCGTGGCTGTGCCGGGGCAGTTCCACGGAGACCAGCCCCTGGTACCCGACGGCGCCCAGGGCATGCAGCACCGGCGGGAAGTCGATCTCGCCGTCGCCGAACGGCAGGTGCTCGTGGACGCCGCGCCGCATGTCCTCGATCTGGACGTGGGCGAGGCTGTCGGCCGCGAGTTCGACGCACCGGGTGACGCTGTGGGGTTCGAGGCAACGGCAGTGGCCGATGTCGAGGGTGAGGCGGAATCGGTCGGGCCGGCCGAGCTCGCGCTGGAGCCTGCGGTAGCCGGCCAGGTCGGCGACGAGCATGCCGGGCTCGGGTTCGAAGGCGAGGTCGATTCCGGTGGCGTCGGCGTGTGCGACGGTCTCGGCGCAGCCGTCGACGAGCCGCTGCCAGGCCTGTTCGGGGGTGGTGTCCGCGTCCGGGGTGCCGCTCCAGAAGTGAACGGCCTCGGCGCCGAGTTCGGCGGCGATGCCGATGGCCCGGCGCAGCAGTCCGAGGCGCAGGTCACGGCCCTCGGGGTCGGCGGACAGCAGGGTGGGACGGTGCTTGTGCCAGGGGTCGAGCAGATAGCGGGCGCCGGTCTCGACGACGACGGCGAGGCCGGTGGCTTCGAGGGCGCGCCGGGTCTCGGCGATCCGCCGGGGCAGGTCGTGGGCGTAGGGGTCGAGGTGCTGGTGATCCAGGGTGAGGGAGACGCCCTGGTAGCCGAGGTCGGCAAGGACGCGCAGCGCGTCGGGCAGCCGGTGGTCGGCGAAGCCGTTCGTGCCGTACGCGAAGCGCGGGGTGGGGGCCGGAGTGCCCGGACCGTGGCTCATGTCGAGGACACCTTCCGGGCGAGCCGGCCCACCAGGGGCAGCGCGGCGGCGAGCGGCAGGGCGAGCAGCGGCGCCCCGGCGCGGGCCACCAGGGCGGCCTGGAGGGGCAGGAGGGCGTG
>NZ_JBEXPH010000238.1:0-10728 GCF_040611955.1 Streptomyces sp. NPDC006510
CCGCGCCCGCGGCCCCGTCCCCACTCCGCCGCCCGCCCCGGGCACGTCCGAGGAACTGTTCGGCATCGACGCCGAACGGGCCGCCCGGCACGAGGGCAGCCGTCGCGACGCCCGCCGAGCGCTGCTGCGCAGCCTCGCCCCGGGCTCACCGCTGCTGCCCATCGGCGCCCGCGCGCTCGTCGGCTGCGCCCTGGCCGGCTACGCCTCCCAGGCGGTCGGCGTCGGCCGTCCCTACTGGGCGATCGTCACCGCCGCCTCCCTGTTCCAGGCCAATGTGACACTGTCCTGGAACCGGGCCCTCCAGCGCACCCTGGGCAATCTGCTCGGCGTCCTCGTCTTCGCCGCGGTCCTCCCCGTCAGCCGCACCGGACCGCTGGCCCTCATCGGCTTCTGCCTGTTCTTCGGCTTCGCGGCCGAGGCCCTGATCACCCGCAACTACTGGCTCGGCTCCGTCGCCGTCACCCCGATGGCACTGCTGGTCCTGGAATTCGGCGGCACCCACCCGGCCGGTGAACTCATCGGCGACCGGGTCCTGGACACTGTCATCGGCGCAGGCGCGGGCTTGCTCGCCGCCATGCTGGTGACCAACCGCCGGGCCGCCGGACGCCTGGAGAAGGCACTGGCCGCCACCGACCTCGCCCGCGCCCACGCCGTACACACGCTGGCCGCCCCGCGGGCCACCCCCGCCGCGCTCGACGCCGCCCGCCGCAGGCTGACCGGAACGCTCGTCGAACTGCGCGAGGCGGACGACGCGGCGGCGGGCGAATGGTGGCAGCGCGCGCTGCCCCAGGAGCAGGTCCTCGCGGCTGAGCAGGCCGGACACCGTACGCTCGCCGCTACAGCAACACGGCGGGGGCCGACCGCCCGCGCCCCGGAGAACGGAGCGGTGTGACCGACGACATCGTCGCCTCGGTGGTACGGCAGTGGCAGGCCGTCAACCCGGAACTGGACACCGGACCGATGGAACTCATCGGCCGCATCAACCGCTGCGCGGCCCTGCTCCAGCAGGCGGAGGACGCCCCGCTGCGCGCCGCGGGCCTGACCCGCGCCGAGTTCGACCTGCTCGGTGCGGTACGCCGTACCGACCGCGAACTCACCCCCGGAGAGCTGGCCAGGGAGACGTTCTCGTCCGGCGCCGCTGTCACCAAGCGCCTGCGGGTCCTTCAGGAACGCGGTCTCCTCGACCGCCGCGGCGATGACCGCGACCGCAGGGTCAACCACATCCGCCTCACCGAGGAGGGCCGCGAACTGGTGGACATGCTGCTGCCCCGGCAGCTCGCGTACGAACGCTCGGTGCTGTCCGGTCTCGACGAGCAGTCGCGTACCGCGCTCAGCGCCCAGCTCAGTGAACTGCTGGTGCAGTTGGAGGGGCGCATCGGCGGCGCCCGGCGCTGAACCACGGGCAGGGCGGTGCGAGGCCCGTGGTTCAGTGCCGGTCGCCGGAAAACGAGCCGCGCGGATGCCGGCACACCGCTGCCGGCGTCCACCGCATGAAGCGCGCTGCCATGACGGCGACGCCGGAGAGTGTCCCGCGCGCACTACAGCGACGACATGTTCCCGCCGATGGACCCGGGCGGGGAACAGGTGGTGCTGCGGCCGCGCCTGTGCCCGCACCACGCGGTCATCTGCCGCTCCCGCTCGCACAGCTACCGCGAACTGCCGCTGCGCATGGCCGAGCTGGGCGGCATGTACCGCTCCGAGCTCTCCGGAGTGCTCGGCGGACCGACCCGTGTGCGGCCCATCCAGCTGAACGACGCGCACATCTTCTGGCCCCCGGACCAGGTGGCCGAGGAGGCGCGGGCCGCTCCGGAGCTGATCGGCGGGGCGTACCGGGGGCCGGCGTCAGCGTGGCCCGCTACCGGCTCTCCCGCCGGGCGGCAAGTACGTCGACGACCCCGGGACGTGGCAGCGGTCCACCGCACTGCTGACCGAAGTCCTCGACCGCTCGGGAGTGCCCTACGAGGCGGCCGAGGGAGAGGCCGCGTTCTACGGTCCCGAGATCGATGTCCAGATCGCCGACGGCGCGGGCCGGGAGTCCACCCCGCAGCCCGCGGACGGGTTTCGCCCGGATCGCCGCCCCGGTGGACGCACACAGCATCGAACTCCGGGCGTGGGGACCCCGGAAGCGGACGCGGAAGCAGGCCGCCGGAGCGGACCGGCGTGCTCGGGCGGTCTGCTCCGGCGTGTGCTCACCCGTGGCGGCACGGCCACGAACACTCAGACCGTGCCCAACAGTGCAGCGGACGTGCGGAGTTGCTCGGCGCGGCAAACGAGCGCCGCGTCGTCGCCGCGGTCGGCGGGTGCCGAGGCCATCAGGGCGAGCCGGTCGCGCCAGCTCGTTCCCGCCAGCGGCACGGCCACGGTGTGCATGCCCCGGACCGACTCCCCGCGGCTGAGCGCGTACCCGCGGTAGCGGATCTCCGCCAGCTCGGCGAGCAGCGCGGAGCGCGCGGTGACGGTGCCCGACGTGGTCGCGGGCAGCCCCTCCCGCGGGTAGAGGGCGCAGATCTGTTCCGTCGTCATCCGGGAGAGCAGCATCTTGCCGCCCGACGAGGCGTGGGCGGGGTGCGTACCGCCGACTTCCGGCATCACCCGCACCGGATGCGAGGACTCGCGGCCGTCGGTGACGATGATCCGGTCGCCGATCAGCGCCGTGCTCTGCACTGTCTCGCCGGTGCGCCGCGCCGCGTCCTCCAGTACCGCGCCCAGCCGTTCGCGGTCGGCCGGGCCGAATCCCGCCGGGCGGCCGAGCCGGACCAGCTCCGGACCGGCCGAGTACCCGCGGCCGGAGAAGTCCCGGATCGCGAAGCCGCGCCCCTCCAGGGTGCTGAGGACCCGGTGCGCGGTGGACCGGCCCACGGAGAGCAGCTCGGCGGCCTCGGAGACGGTGAGGGCGTCATGGGTGAGGAAGAGCTGCATCAGCCGGAGGCCGGTGTCCAGCGATTCGATGGTGTAGCTGCGATTCGGCCCCATGGTGTGTCCGTTCCCTTCCGGTTCCGGTGTCAGTTCGGTGACCGGGCAGTCCACCCGCCCATGCGTCATGACTGTGCTCCTTTCGATCCGCTTCGATCACATGTACGTCTGTCCCGTGCTCCGGGACAGTGTGAGGAGATCGACCGGGTCGCAGCGCTCAACTTCTGCTGCTTACACCGTAATTGTTGGATGGGTCGGCCTGAATCGGCGGCTCGATCGACTCGGACACCGTCCCGTTCTCCGGTACGAACGACTCGCCCTCTCGCCGGATCAAGCCGGAAGTTACTCCTTGTGCACGCGTGACGGCGGTGCGTGCAAAAACTCGTGAGTGTATTACCGCCGGCGCGCTCGCGCAGGGGGTTGGGTGAATGTGCCGAAGCACTGATTCGATCTGACTAAGCTCACGCGCAGTGAAGCCGAGTTGATATGAATTCGAGCGCTTGTTCCTGACTGTCCTGCAAGCGTGCATACCTCCCGAATCAACCGCCAGAGGTCTTAGATGGTTCGTGTTGAATCACCGCCGATCGACCGAGAAACCCCCGTCGCTCGTGCCGTGTTGCTGCCCGTGCTCCTGATGGGCGGCGCCACCGCCGCCGCGGGGGCACTGGCTTCCACGGCCGCGCGGATACCAGTCGTCTGGTGCGGTGCCGTCGCCACCGTCGTGGTCGCCGCGCTGAGCGTCCAACTCGCCCGCCGGGCGCGCGATCTGCGTACCCAGCGCGCGGTGTACGAACGGCGCTTCGCCGACCTGGAGCGGCGCATCGCCACCCACGACGACGAGACCGTACGGATCAGCAAGGAACTCCTGCCCGCCGCCATCCACCGGCTGCGCGTGGGCAATTCGCCCGAGGAGGTGCTCCGCGACGTCGTCGACGCGGACGAGCTGTACCGCGACCTGCCCGACGCCCAGCGCACCCTCGTCTACACGGTGCTGAACATCATCGACAACGAAGAGGCGATGCGTGACTCCGCGCAACGCGCCTTCGTCAACGTCGCCCGGCGCGTCCAGGCGATCGTCCACCGCCAGGCGAGTGAACTGCGCGAGATGGAGGAGCACCACGGGCGCAACCCCGACGTCTTCGACGACCTGCTCCGCATCGACCACGGCACCGCGCTGATCGGCCGGCTCGCCGACTCCATCGCGGTCCTCGGCGGTGCCCGGCCCAGCCGCCAGTGGCCCAAGCCCGTACCGCTGTTCAGCGTGCTGCGCGGCGCCATGTCGCGGATCCTGGAATACCCCCGCGTCGATCTGCACTCGATCGCCAAGGTCGCCATCATCGGCACCGCCGTCGAGCCGCTCATCCACGCCTGCGCCGAACTCCTCGACAACGCCACCCGCTACTCGCCCCCGCAGACCCGGGTGCACGTCACCGCCGTCGAAGTGCAGACCGGCATCGCCATCGAGATCGAGGACGGCGGCGTCTCGCTCAGCGAGGAGGCCCGGTCGCGGGCCGAGAACATGCTCGCCCGGGCCCAGGCCGGCTCCAACATGAACGACCTCGGCGAGTCCCCGCGACTCGGCATGGCCGTCGTAGGCCGGCTCGCGCGGATGTACGACCTCCAGGTCTCGCTGCGGCAGTCCGCGTACGGCGGTGTCCGTGCCGTGCTCATCGTGCCCCGCGCCATGATCACCACCGGACCCGCTCCCGGTATCGCCCACGGCATCGGCGCCACGTCGAGGCCCACCAGCGACATCGACCAGGAGGCCATGAAGCACGTCGTGCCGGCCCGCCGCAAGCCCCGTACCCCCGTGGCCCAGCGACCCGCCACCGGGCCGGTCGCGCCCGTCACCCGGCCGGCCCTCCCCGCGTCAGCCATGGAGGACGACGTCCCCGTGGTGACCGAGTGGACCGCGGGCGGGCTCCCGCAACGCCGCAGTCGCGGCCGGGCACCGCTCGGCTCGCACAACCTCCCGGCCCAGCCCGTCGACCCGACCGCGGGCCGGCGCAACGGCCACACCAATGGCCATGGACCCGGCGGCCCAGGCGGCAAGGAGCAGCCCCCCGGACTCTGGCTGGAGGCCTTCACCAATGCGGTCAACGGCGTGCCGCAGGACCCGAAGACCGACGAAGACTCTGACGATGCGTGGGACAAGGGAGACCTGAAGTGATCCAGCAGCGGGGAAACATGGACTGGATGCTCAAGGAACTGGCCGACGACGTACCGGACATCCACCAGATCGTGGTGCTCTCCGCCGACGGTCTGCGCATCGCCCGGCACGGCGGCGACCCCGATGTCGCCGACCGTCTCGCGGCGGCCTGCGCCGGACTGCAGAGCCTGGCCGCCGCCGTCGCCTCCGAAATCCCGTACAGCGACGGGCTCATGCGACTGGTCGTCATCGAAGTCACCGGCGGTTTCTTCTACCTGATGGCCGCCGGAACGGGCGCGTACCTCGCGGTGCTCGCCGGTGAGACGGTCGACGCGGGACTCGTCGGATCGCGGATGCGTGACATGGTCGTCAGGATCGGTGCCCATCTGACGAGTCCGCCGCGCCACGACGGGCAGGCCGGATGAACTCTCCCCGACGAGAACGCCGAACGGCCGATCCGGCACTGAGCGATCCGGAACGGCTGTATGTGATCACCGGCGATCTCGACGGCGGCGAGCGGGCGGAGCTCGACCTGGTAACGATGATCGTCGCGCAGGCACAGCCGACGCCGACGGTCCAGCCCGAGCAGGCCGTGATCCTGCGGCTCTGTCAAGCACCGTTATCCGTCGCCGAGATCTCGGCATACCTCGGTCTGCCCTTCAGCGTGGTGACGTCGCTCCTCACCGAACTCCTCGCTGCCGGGCTCATCGAATCGCGCGCGCCCATCGTCCGCGCCACTCTCCCGGACAGGTCCCTTCTCGAAGCGGTGATGCATGGACTTCAGAAGCTCTGACACGATCACCGGCCCCCGGCGCGAGGACGTCCTTCCCACCACGGCGACAGCCGCGGTGAAGGTCGTGATCGTCGGCGGGTTCGGGGTCGGCAAGACGACCATGGTCGGTGCCGTCAGCGAGATCAGGCCGCTGACCACCGAGGAGACCATGACCCAGGCCGGTGTCGGCGTGGACGACAACTTCGGGGTGGAGAGCAAGACCGCCACCACCGTCGCCATGGACTTCGGCCGGATCTCCATCAGCGAGGAGCTGATCCTCTATCTGTTCGGCACCCCGGGCCAGGAACGGTTCTGGTTCCTGTGGAACGGCCTGTTCGAAGGCGCCCTCGGCGCGGTGGTCCTCATCGACACCCGGCGCCTCGAAGTCAGCTTCGACGTCATCGGGAGGCTGGAGGAGCGCGGCGTGCCGTTCGTCGTCGCCATCAACACCTTCCCCGACGCCCCGAAGCACCCCATCGAGGCACTGCGGAGCGCCCTGGACCTCCCCGAGGAGGTCCCGATGATCGACTGCGACGCCCGACTGCGCGGCTCCAGCCGCGATGTGCTGATGACCCTGATGCGCTATCTGCACAGCCTGGCCCTCCCGCTCGCCTGACCGCGGTACCAACCCCCCTCACGCATCCCCATCCTTCCGGTACTCGGAATCCTGATCCCTGGAGCGATCGTGACAACCCCATTCCACTACGAGCCCGGAGCGGCCCAGGGGCCGGTTCCGCCCCCCGAGTGCCCGGCCCACGGCCTCGGCGTCGGCCCCGGCGGACTGCGCCGGTTCTACGGCCCGGAGGCCGAGCGGGACCCCCACGGGCTCTACGACAAGCTGCGCGCCGAACACGGCTCCGTGGCCCCCGTGCTGCTGCACGGGGACGTGCCCGCCTGGCTGGTCCTCGGCCACAGCGAGAACCTGCACATGACCCGTACCCCCTCGCAGTTCTCCCGCGACTCCCGGCGGTGGCGGGCCCTGCAGGACGGCAGTGTCGCCCCGGACCACCCGCTGGCCCCGATCTTCACCTGGCAGCCGGTGTGTGTCTTCGCCGACGGGGCGACCCATGAGCGGCTGCGCGGCGCGGTCACCGACAGCATGGGCCGGATCGACACCCGCGGTGTCCGCCGCCACGTCAACCGCTACAGCAACCGGCTCGTCAACGACTTCTGCCAGCAGGGCCGTGTCGACCTGGTCAGCCAGTTCGCCGAACGGCTGCCGATGATGGTGATGTGCGCGATCATCGGCATGCCCGAGGAGTACAACGACCGGATGGTCCAGGCCGCCCGCGACATGACCCGGGGCACGGCGACCGCCGTCGCGAGCAACGCCTATGTGCTCGACGCGCTGACCCGGCTCGTCCAGCGCCGCCGGCGCGAACCCGCGGACGACTTCGCCACCTGGCTCGTCGAGCACCCCGCCGGGCTGAACGACCAGGAGGTCAGCGAGCATCTCCGGCTGATCCTCATCGCCTCCTACGAGGCGACCGCCAACCTGATCGCCAACGTCCTGCGCATGGTGCTCACCGACCCGCGATTCCGGGCCAGGCTCAGCGGTGGTCATATGACGGTGCCCGAAGCGGTGGAGCAGACGCTGTGGGACGAGCCGCCGTTCACCGCGGTCTTCGGCCGCTGGGCCGTCGGTGACACCGAGCTCGGCGGCAAGCAGATCAAGGCCGGCGACGCATTGATCGTCGGGATCGCACCGGCCAACACCGACCCGGTGGTCCGGCCCGATCTGAGTGCCGACATGGCGGGCAACCGCGCCCACCTCGCGTTCAGCGGCGGCCCCCATGAATGCCCCGGCCAGGACATCGGACGAGCCATCGCGGACGTCGGTGTCGACGCGCTGCTGATGCGACTGCCCGACCTCGAACTCGCCGTCGAGGAGAGCGAGCTGAGCTGGGTCGGGAACATCATGGGCCGGCACCTGGTGGAGCTTCCGGCGGACTTCGCCGCACGCCTGCCGCAGGACGACAAGGAGCCGCCGTCCATGGGGAGGCCCAACCCGCAGCGCCAGGACTGGGAGGTGCAGTCGGCGGTCCGGCACACCGCACCCCCACCCGGACGCGCCCCGGCCGCCGCCCCGATGGGTCCGACGGCCACGGCCACGGCCGTCGACGAATCCGGGAGTACGGCGTCCGGACCGTCCGCCGTCGGCCGGATCCCGCAGCAACGCGGCGAGTCCGCCCCGGTGCGGCTGTGGCGGACCGTTTCGAGGTGGTGGAGCGGCAACTGACCCGACGCCCCTCGGGGCGAAGGCGGCACCGGCATCCGGCCCGGTGGGCGCGGACCCCCAGGTCCACGGCCGGGCCGGGCTCCGTCCCCGGCCGGGCCGGGTGAGCGCCACCGCCCGGGGTCGCTCGGCCCCGGACCGGGCCCGCCCCCGTACCATGCGGAAGCGTGAAGCTGACAATTCTGGGCGGCGGCGGATTCCGGGTTCCACTGGTGTACGGCGCACTGCTCGCCGATCACGCCGAAGGCCGCGTATCGGCGGTCACCCTCTACGACACCGACGCCGACCGGCTCACCGCCGTGGCCCGGGTGCTCGCCGAACAGGCCGCCGACGTCCCGGACGCGCCCACCGTCACCGCCACCACCGAGCTCGACGAAGCGCTGCGCGGCGCCGACTTCGTCTTCTCGGCGATCCGCGTCGGCGGCCTCGAAGGCCGGGCGGCCGACGAACGGGTGGCCCTCGACGAAGGCGTACTGGGCCAGGAGACGGTCGGCGCGGGCGGCATCGCGTACGGCCTGCGCACCGTGCCCGTCGCCGTCGACCTCGCCCAGCGCATCGCGCGGCTAGCCCCCGAGGCCTGGGTCATCAACTTCACCAACCCGGCCGGCCTGGTCACCGAGGCCATGTCCCGCTATCTGGGCGACCGGGTCATCGGCATCTGCGACTCCCCGGTGGGTCTCGGCCGCCGCATCGCCCGGGTGCTCGGCGCCGACCCCGACCGGGCCCGGATCGACTACGTCGGGCTCAACCATCTGGGCTGGGTCCGCGGACTGTACGTCGACGGCCGGGACGAACTCCCGAGGCTGCTCGCCGACCCGGAGCTCCTCGGCTCCTTCGAGGAGGGCAGACTCTTCGGCACCGACTGGCTGCGGTCGCTGGGTGCCATCCCCAACGAATACCTGCACTACTACTACTTCAACCGGGAAGCTGTCCGCGCCTACCAGGACGCCGAGCAGACCCGCGGCGCCTTCCTCCGCGAGCAGCAGGAGGGCTTCTACGCCCGGATGAAGGACCCCACCACCCCCGCCCTCTCCGCCTGGGACCGCACCCGCGCCGAGCGCGAAGCCACCTACATGTCGGAGAACAGGGAGGTCGCCGGGGTCGGCGAGCGGGACGAGAGCGATCTGGAGTCCGGCGGCTACGAGCAGGTGGCGCTCGCCCTCATGCGGGCCGTCGCCCGCAACGAACGGACCTCGCTCATCCTCAACGTCCGCAACCGCACCACGCTTTCGGCGCTCGACGCGGACGCCGTCATCGAGGTGCCGTGCCTGGTCGACGCCAACGGCGCCCATCCCGTCGCTGTCGACCCGCTTCCGTACCACGCCGTCGGGCTGGTCACCGCGGTCAAGGCCGTCGAACGCGCGGTACTGGACGCGGCGGAGACCGGTTCCCGCACCGCCGCCGTGAAGGCCTTCGCACTGCACCCGCTGGTCGACTCGGTGACCGTGGCCGGACGCCTCGTCGACGCGTACACCGAGGTCCATCCCCAACTCGCCTATCTGAACCGCCCGTAGCGGCCCAGGGTCCTTCCGGGCACGGACTGGAGTCTTCCGGCCGGCTCGGACCCGGCTCCGGAGGACCGGAGCTCGCTGCTGACCAGGAGGTGGAGCTGGGCGTCCAGCCACGCCCCGGAACGGGCGGCGAGGGCCTCCTCGTTCGGCATGGTCCCGTCGTCCAGTGCCGCGACGAAGGCGCGCAGCAGCGTCGCGGCACGGGTCAGACCGGTGCGGGACAGCGCGGTCGCCGCTGCGTCGATACGGGCGCGGGCCGGGACGTTCAGATGACGCAGCCCGCTGTGCGGCACCGCCGACATGGCGGATATCGCCTCGTCCAGCACTGCCGTCAGCGGGTCGGAGGGCCGTCGCACCACCGCTGCCAGGGCCGTGGAGCCGTCACCGGCGGCGAGATCGGGCACCACCGTCCCCGCCGGGGTGAGCACCCCGATCGGATCGATCCGCACGGCTCCGCCGGACCGGTGCAGCGAACCGCTGATGTGCGTGACGCCGCCCTCCAGAGCATGGGCCAGGGCGTCCAGCGCACCGGGGCATTCCGGGCGGTACTCCGATGTCACCAGCGCCCGGGTCCCCGCGGCGTCGCGCACCACGGCTTCGAGGCGCTGCTCGGCGGGGTCGTACCCGACGCTCTCCACCTGCGACAGCGCGACGACATGCACCGCCTCCGCCTCGATCCGCGGCCGGATCAGCCGGGGCGGCCTGCCGTCCCAGCCTGCGGTCAGGGCGGTCAGATCCCGTACGAGCAACGGTTCGGGAAGCTCCGCCCAGGCGGCGCCGACCGGGGTGATGGTCGTCGTGCCGAGCCTGCCCCGGGCGACGGTCAGCGCGCGGCTCGGGGTGCGCCGGACGCTCTCACTGACCAGGCTCCCGGTGGCCAGCGAACCCAGCGGGGTGGCGAGGACACGACGGGTGGCCAACTGGTGGGCGGAGAGCTCCTTGCCCTCGGGGGCCGTCCAGGTCTTGCGCAGGACGAGGACGGTGCCCGCGCCGGGGTGGGCGAAGTACACCTCGGAGATCAGGGACTGTGCGGTGCCGTGGACGCGGCAGCCGAGCGAGATGAGCCGGACCCGGCGCAGTGGGGTGTCCCCGGCCTCGCGGGTGCCGAGCACGCCGGGATGCGCGGCGGCCAGACTTGATGTCCTTG
>NZ_JBEXPH010000239.1:0-10714 GCF_040611955.1 Streptomyces sp. NPDC006510
GCCGCGCACCGCGAGGGCCGTCTGCTCTTCGGCACCGTCGACACCTGGCTGATCTGGCGGCTCACCGGCGGCGCCGTGCACGCCACGACGCCGACGAACGCCGCCTCCACCGGTGGCTATCTGCTGGAGCGGCACGCCTGGGACGAGGAGTGGATCGGCCACCTCGGCTTCCCCCTCGACCTGCTCCCGGAGCTCCGCTCCGACGACGCCGGGTTCGGTACGACCGACCCGGCCGCCCTCGGGATCGCCGTCCCACTGGCCGCCTCCATGGGCGATCAGCACGCCGCACTCGTCGCGCTCGGCGGCCTCGCCGCCGGGCAGGGCATGTGCGTGTACGGGACCGGCGCCTTCGTCGACGCGGCGACCGGCACCACGCCCGCCCTGCCCCGGCCGGACATCTCCGGGGTGCTCGCCCAGCCCGGCCGGCGGCAGGGCGACATCAGCCACTACAGCCTGGAGGCCTACACCTCCACGGCGGGGTCGGCGCTGCGCTGGCTCTGCGACGACCTGGGCCTGTTCGCATCTCCGAAGGAACTCGGTGAGGAGGCGGGACGGGTCCCCACCCGGCCGGGCCGCACCCCGCGTTTCGTCCCGGCACTCGCCGGGGTCCGTACGCCGGTCTGGCACCCGGAGGCCACCGCATCCCTCACCGGGCTCACCCTCGCCACCACCCGCGCCGATCTCGCCCGCGCCGTGCTCGACGGGATCGCGCACTCGGTGTGCGACCTGATCGACGGGGTCGCCGACACCATGGGCACACCGTTCACCCGGCTCCGGGTCGGCGGCGGTGTCTCCGGCAGCGACCCGCTCATGCGGATCCAGGCCGATCTGACCGGCCTGCCGCTGGAGCGGGTCTCCGACTCCGCCACCGCCAGCCTGCGGGGCACCGCCTATCTCGCCGGTGTCGCCCAGGGCCTGTGGTCCTCGCTCGAAGAGGTCGTCGAGGCACAGCCGCTCGGCCGGATCTTCGAGCCCACGACCACCGCGGCCGAGCGCACCGCACAGCGGTCCGCCTGGCGCGACGTACTCATCGCCCACCTGAACGACCCCGCCCTGCTCCCCCTGGCGGACCCCGAACCTCACACCCCCCACTGACGGCCCCCGACCGTCACCCGGCGGCCCGTACCGACCACGCGGCCGCCGCACCGAAACACCAGGAGTTGATGTTGTGATCACCATGCCCGCCCGGAAGCCGCGGCGCAGCGCCGCGGCGACCCGCCGAACGCCCCTGCTGCTCGACCGGGCAGCCCTCAAGCGCCGGCTGGCCGACGACACGTACGACGTGCTCGTCATAGGCGGCGGCATCACCGGGGCGTACGCCGTGCTCGACGCGGCCTCGCGCGGGCTGCGCGCGGCGCTGATCGAGAAGGACGACTTCGCCTCCGGTACGTCGTCGAAGTCCTCGAAGATGGTGCACGGCGGCCTGCGCTACATCGAGCAGGGCAACGTCAACCTGGTCCGCCACTCGCTGCTGGAGCGGCACCGCTTCCGGAAGAACGCCCCGCACCTGGTGCACCGGCTGCCGTTCCTCTTCCCGATCCTGGAGAAGGAGGGCATCTTCGACGCCCGCCTCGCCAAGGGTTTCGAGGGGCTGCTGTGGACGTACGACCTGGTCGGCGGCTGGCGGATCGGGAAGCTGCACCAGCGGCTCACCGTTCCCGAGGTGCTCGCGCAGGCGCCGACGCTGCGCGCGGAGAACCTCAAGGGCGGGCTGATGTACTTCGACGCCCGCACCGATGACGCCCGCCTCGTCCTCACCATCGTCCGGACCGCCGCCGCGCTCGGTGCGACGATCCTCAACGGTGCCAGGGCCGAGGGTCTGCTGATGCAGATGGGCAAGGTGGCCGGTGCCCGGGTCTCGGCGGACGGCGACACCTTCGACATCCGTGCGCGGGCCGTCGTCAACGCCACCGGCGTATGGACCGACGAGCTCGACGCGAAGGCCGACGACGGTCACAAGCCGCAGGTCAGGCCGGCCAAGGGCGTCCACATCGTGGTGCCGTGGGACAAGGTGCGAATCAACTGCACGGTCACCGTGCCGATCCCCGGCCGGGCCCGCCGCGCGACCTGCACCCGCTGGGGCAACAGCGTCGTGCTCGGCACCACCGACGAGGACTACCAGGGCTCCCCCGACGATGTGCACTGCACCCGCGAGGAGATGGACTTCCTGCTGGAGGGCGCCAACACCGCCTTCGAGGGGAAGCTCACCCCGGACGACGTGGTCGGCTCCATCGGCGGTCTGCGCCCGCTGGTCGGCGGCAGGGAGGGCGCGACCCTCGACATGCGCCGCGACCACCACATCGCCATCGGCCGCACCGGCATGGTGACGGTGACCGGCGGCAAGCTCACCACCAGCAGGCACATGGGCGAACTCGTCATCGACAAGGTGATGACGGTCCTCGGCCGCAAGGGGAAGAGCCGCACCACCGACCTCCCGCTGCTCGGCGGCGCCGGTTACGACGCCGAGGCCGTCGCGGCCTCCGGCGGCATCGCCGCGCACCTCGGCGAGCGCTTCGGCACCGAGGCCCGCTTCGTCGGCGACCTGATCCAGGACGACCCGGCGCTGGCCGAGCCGATCGTCGCGGGACTCCCGTACACCAGGGCGGAGGTCGTGTACGCGGCCCGCGCCGAACTGGCCCGCTCGGTCGACGACGTGCTCTCCCGCCGGATGCGCGCCCGGCTGTTCGCCCGGGACGCGTCCGTCGACGCCGCCGCGGCCGTCGGCGCGATCCTCGGCCAGGAACTGAACCTCTCGGAGGCCGAGGTCGACCGCTCGGTCGCCGAGTACCTCGCAGCCGTCCAGCACGAAAAGTCCGTACTCCTCGAAGGGGCAGCAGCATGATCAGCCGTCAGACCATCACCCACCCGTTCAACCGGGGCAACTACACCATCGGCGCCCCCAGCTTCGCCAAGTGGGCACAGAACACCCCGATCGGGGACGGCGAGGCCGCGCTCCAGGTGAACCCGGTCGAGGTTCCCGAGACCGTGATCGAGGCGCTGCGCGAGGCCGCGCACGCGGTGCACACCGCCCGCGAGGAGGTCGTCACCCGGACCCGTGACTGGTGGGCCGGTTCGATGATCGGCGAGACCGAGGGCCGTCCCGCGACGCCCGACGCGGTGATCGTCGAGGCTGCCGACGCCGACCAGGTCGCGGCCGTGCTGCGGATCTGCCACGAGGCGGGCATCCCGGTCACCCCGTCCGCGGGCCGCTCCAACGTCACCGGCGCGGCGCTGCCCGTCTTCGGCGGTGTCGTCCTGGACGTCTGCGGGCTGAACGCGATCACCGGCTTCGACGCCGAGTCCAACATCGTGGACGTCCAGGCCGGCATGTTCGGCGACCTCTTCGAGAAGCAGCTCCAGGAGGAGTACGGCGTCACCACCGGCCACTGGCCGTCCGCGTTCGCCGTCTCCACGGTCGGCGGCTGGATCGCCTGCCGCGGCGCCGGTCAGCTCTCCACCCGTTACGGCAAGATCGAGGACATGGTCGTCGGGGTGGACGTCGTGCACGCGGACGGTACGCGGGCCACGTACGGCGACTACGCCCGCGCCGCGGTCGGCCCGGACCTGCGCCAGCTGTTCGTCGGCTCCGAGGGCACCCTCGGCGTCATCGTCTCGGCCCGGCTGCGGGTCCACCCGCTGCCGGAGTACGCCAACGCCGTCGCGTTCGGCTTCAAGACCTTCGCCGAGGGCCTGGACGCCTGCCGCAGGATCATGCAGCGCGGTGCGACCCCGGCCGTCCTGCGCCTGTACGACACCCTGGAGTCGGGCACCCACTTCGGCCACCCGGAGACCAACCTGCTGCTCATCGCCGACGAGGGCGACCCGGCCATCGTCGACGCCTCGATCGAGGTGGCGGCCGAGGTCTGCCGGGAGTACGGCCCCGAACTGGACAGCAAGGCGGTCTTCGAGCGCTGGCTGGACGAGCGGATGCTGGTCGGCAAGTCCGCCGACGGCTTCAAGCCCGGCCCCGGCTTCGTCGCCGACACCCTGGAGATGGCCGCGTCCTGGACCGACCTCCCGGTGATCTACGACGAGGTGGTCGCCGCGATCCAGTCGGTGCCCGGCACCCTGGCCGCCTCGGCGCACCAGTCCCACGCGTACACCGACGGCGCCTGCGTCTACTTCTCGCTGCGCGGCGACGTGGCACCCGAGTCGCGCCGCGACTGGTACCGCTCGGTGTGGGACGCCGCCAACGCCGTACTGATCAAGCACGCGGCGGCGCTCAGCCACCACCACGGCTGCGGTCTGCTGCGCGGCCCCTACCTGGAGGAATCCCTCGGGGCGGGCTTCGCGACCTTCGTCGCGGTGAAGAAGGCCCTGGACCCGGCCGGCATTCTCAACCCTGGCAAACTGGGCCTTCCCAGCCGATTCGGTACGTCTCCGCTGAACTGACATCACGCCTCAGCAGCCACGAACCCCTCCCTCCCCAGGCAGGTCCTTGCCATGTCCCCTTCCCCGTCCCGGTCCAGCGCCGCCCTCGTCCCCCGGCTCGCCTCGGCGTTCGCCGAGGTGCCGGTCGTGGCGTCGGTGGTCGGCACCCAGCCGCTGCGTGAGTTCCTGACCGCGCCGTCGAAGGTGTGCATCCTCGCGTCGTTCGCGGTGGGGCAGCTGCCCCAGGTCGTGCCGGCGCTGGGCCGGGCGGGGAAGACCGTGTTCGTGAACGTGGACAGCAGCCCCGGTCTGGCTCAGGACCGGGGCGCGCTGGAGTTCATCAAGAACATGGGCGCACACGGCGTGGTCAGCACCCGGCTCTCCCTCATAGAGAAGGGCCGGCCGCTGGGGCTGCTGACGATGATGAAGGTGTTCGTCACCGACCGGTCCAATCTGCGCCGCTCCACGGACGCGATCTCGCGCGGGGCGCCGGACCTGGTCGAGATCATGCCCGCCCCGATCATCGCCCGGATGAGCGCGCAGGCACAGCGTGCGATGTCCCCGTCGGTGGCCGCGGGCTTCGTGGAGACCGCCGCGGACGTCTCGCTGGCGCTGGCCCTCGGGTCGGCTGCCGCCGCCACGTCCGACCCCCGCCTCTGGCATCTGCGCCGGGACCAGCTGCCGCCGGTCCCGCCCGGTGCCCTGAAGAGGCCCGCCCCACCCCAGGAGTAACCCCATGACATACGTGGTCGTAGCCCGTTACCGCACCGAGGCGGGCGAGGAGAACACCGTCCTGCCGCTGCTCGACGCGATGGCCACCGCCTCCCGCGCGGAGCCCGGCAACCTCGCCTACCGGGTCCACCAGGGCACCGAGGACCCGCGGGCGATCGTGCTGTACGAGGAGTACGCCTCCGAGGCCGACTTCACCGAGCACTGCGCCACCCCGCACTTCCAGGAGATCGTGCTCGGCAAGGTCGTACCGCTGCTGGAGAGCCGCGACGTGCTGCGCTGCGCCCCGCGTCCGGAGGCGGTCGCGTGAAGACCCGTGCGGTGGTGCTGCGTGGGATATCGACGGCCCGCCCGTACTCCGAGTCCCGTCCGGTCGAGGTGGAGGAGCTGGAGCTGGGCGCCCCGCGCGAGGGCGAGGTGCTGGTCCGTATCGCCGCCGCCTCGCTCTGCCACTCGGACCTGTCGGTGGTCAACGGCGACCGGGTCCGGCCGCTGCCGATGGCGCTGGGTCACGAGGCGGTGGGCGTCGTCCAGGGCACCGGACCGGGCGTCGGCCGGGTCTCCCCCGGCGACCATGTGGCACTGGTCTTCGTGCCGAGCTGCGGCTTCTGCGGCGACTGCGCGGCGGGCCGGCCGGCCCTGTGCGCACAGGCCGCGGCGGCGAACGGTTCGGGTGGACTGCTGCACGGCCCGTCGCTGCTGACCGACGCCTCCGGCAACTCGGTCCATCATCAGCTGGGTGTCTCCGCGTTCTCCGAACACGCGGTGCTGGCCCAGGAGTCGGTGGTCCCGATCCCCAAGGACATCCCGTTCACCGTGGCGTCGATGTTCGGCTGCGCGGTCCTGACGGGCGCGGGCGCGGTCATCAACACGGCGGCCCTGCGTCCGGGGCAGTCGACGGTGGTCTACGGCCTGGGCGGGGTGGGCCTCTCCGCGGTGCTGGGCGCCCGTGCGGCGGGGGCGTACCCGATCATCGCGGTCGACCCGGTCCAGGAGAAGCGCGAGCTGGCGCTCCGGCTGGGTGCGACACATGCCTACGCCCCCGACGACGCGCTGCGGCAGATCCGCGAACTCACCTCCGGCGGAGCCGAGTTGGCGGTCGAGGCGGTGGGCAGCCCCAAGGTCATGGCCGAGTGCCTGAGCGCCGTGGCCCGGGGCGGCAAGGTCGTCTCGGTGGGCCTTCCCGCCCCCGACCGGGTGCTGGAGGTCCCGGCCCTGGCGTTCGCGGGCGAGGGCAAGTCGCTGCTGGGCTCGTACATGGGCGACGCGGTGCCGCGCCGCGACATCCCGAGGTTCCTGGACCTGTGGCGGGCGGGCCTGATGCCGGTGGAGCGGATGCACACGGGCACACTGCCGCTGACCGACATCAACGCGGCGATGGAGGAGCTGGCTTCGGGCCGGGCGATCCGTCAGGTCATCGACACCTCGGGCATGCTGGACGCCTGACGCCCGATCCGTGCCCCGGTCGGCGGCGCCCCTGGTTGTCCGAGGGAGCGCCGTCGACCATGGACTGTCAGCCACCGGCTGTAAGCCATCAACCGTCAGCCGTCGGTCTCCTCCGTGTCCGGCGCGTCGGAGGACGTGAAGTGCAGGGAGATCTTGCGGCGGCTGATGCGCCACCCCCGCTCTCCGCGCACGATCACATCCTCGTAGGTCACACTTCCGCACCCGCCGTCCGCGCCGACACCGATCCCCTTGGACCGCGCGTGGACCCGATCGTCCCCGGCCTCGGTGAGAACGATGTTGGTGACATGGTGTCCGACGGGCGCGTCATACTTTCCCGCCCGCGCCCGTGCCATGTCCCGGAAGGCGGCCAGCCCGTGCAGCTCTCCGTGCCCGAGGTTCGAGGCGTCGTAGACGATGTCTTCGGTGAACAGCTCGTCCAGTCGGTCCAGTTCCTCGTTGTCGACCAAGTGCCCGTGCAGCGCGAGCAGTTCGGAAATGTCCAGACGGTCCTCGACTCCGAGCGCCATTGCCGGTCCTTTCGTGAGGTCTCGCGACGGTGCGGCAGTTATACGGGGAGAGCTCCCCGTGCGACCCGGCACGGCACCGGTCACACCGCCGCGGCTCGGGGAGTTCATTCCGCTGGAGCAACCGCGCGGCGGTCGTAACGAAGCAGCACGACCCCGCTGCCGAATTCCCGGGTCCCGGCCAGACGGAGGCCGGTTCGGACCGCCGAGTCCGGAAACAGGGGCTTGCCCCGGCCGATGAGGACCGGATGGACGTAGACATGGTACTCGTCGATCAGGTCCAGCCGCATGAAGGTCGCGGCGAGATCGGCACCCCCGAGACACAGATCGCCGCCGGGCCGCGCCTTCAGGACCCTGATCTCCTCGGCGTCGACCTCCCGCATGATCGTGGTGTTCCAGTCGGCCCGTTCCAGGGTCCGGGAGAACACGATCTTGGGCATGTCCCGCCAGATGCCGGCGAACTCCGCCTCGGGACCGCTGCTCGACGGATCGGCGTCGGCGGTCGGCCAGAAATCCGCCATGAGCTGATAGGTCACACGGCCGTCCAGGAAGCCGCCCATGGCCCTGAGCTGCTCATTGAAGTGACTGTGCAGTTCGTCGTCGACCAGATGCCAGTCGATCTCGCGGTCCGGTCCCTCGATGTAGCCGTCGAGGGACACCGAGACCATCAGGACGATCTTCCTCATCGCATTCCTCTCCCGCCGGAGACGTCGCGCCACCCGGGTGCCCGGCATCACAACAGTTGACGCCTCGGCACCGAACCTGGCAACACCCGACACGCTTCGCGGACGCGGAACGGCGACAGGGGCATACCGTGGATCCCTTCGATGCGGATCGCACCGGGCCGGCAACGGCGGCCGCGGGGCTTCGACCGGCGCGGTTCCGCCGCTGCGAAAGAGGTCATGCGTGAGAGTCGGTACGGCCCGAGCGGCCGCGGTCCAGTGGGTCACCGAGCACGCCCGGCCCGCTCCCGGCTTCCGTGGCGCCTACTTCAGCGGCTCCACAGTGGGCCTGCCGGACGACGTCGAACTGTCCCCGTACTCGGACGTGGACGTCGTGGTCGTCACCGCCGGGCCCGACCCGCACGCCAAGCCCGGCAAGTTCCGCTTCCGGGACGCACTGCTGGAGGTCAGCCATCTGCCGTGGGATCAGCTCGCCTCGGCGGACGATGTGCTCTCCTCGTACCACCTGGCGGGAAGCTTCCGCCGGGACACGGTCATCGACGACCCGACGGGCCGGCTGCGCGAGCTGCGGGCCGATGTGTCGCGCCGGTTCGCCGAGCGGCCCTGGGTGCGCCGCAGATGTCTGGACGCCGAGCGCCGGATCGAGACCCGCCTCGCCGCCTTCGACACCTCCGCGCCGTTCCACGAACAGGTGACGTCCTGGCTGTTCCCCACCGGGGTCACCACCCACGTCCTGCTGGTCGCCGCGCTGCGCAACCCGACGGTCCGGCTGCGGTATCCGGCGGCGCGCGAAGTGCTCGACGCGTACGGACAGGCGCACCTGTACCCGGAGCTGCTGGAACTCCTGGGGTGCGCACGGCAGTCGGCGCACCGGACGGGTCACCACCTGGACGAGCTGGCCCGCACCTTCGACGCCGCCGCGGCGGTGGCCCGCACGCCGTTCTTCTTCAGCGGCGACATCACCGCCGGGGCACGACCGGTCGCCATCGACGGCAGCCGGCACCTCATCGAGCGGGGCGACCACCGCGAAGCCGTGTTCTGGATCATCGCGACTTTCGCGCGATGTCACACCGTACTGGCCGCGGACGCCCCCGAACTGCATCACGCACGTCTCCCGGCCTTCCGGGAGGCGGTCGCCGATCTCGGCATCACGTCCACCGACGACCTGCTCCGCCGGGGCGAGGAGGTCATCGCCTTCCTCCCCGGGCTTCGGCGGACCGCCGAACAGATCAGGGCGGCCAACACCGGCATCACCGGATGACGCGGATGAGACGGATGACGCGGGCGGAGGCCGGGTCAGTAGTGGCCCGTCTCGCCGTCCAGGATCTCCCTGATGGACGCCGAAGCCACCCGACGCACTGTCACACCTCATAGCACCTGTCGGCCGGTGCGACGCCCAACTCCCCCTCCCTCCCGGTGTGTCGCCCTGATACCTTGGCCGACATGTTCCTCTTCCTTGCGTAGGACCCCGCACTGACCGCACCCCCCGCTTCCGCCGGGTGCGGCACTTCGGTGTCCCCGCATACCCGCAGCGCCCTCTGCCGCGCTGCCCTCACGAGGAACGTTTCGATGCTCTCGCCCTCACCCGTGCCTTCACGCACGCCTTCGTACGCCGCCGTGCTGCGAACCCCGCACGCCGCCCGTACCTTCGGGGCCGCCCTGCTGGGGCGGCTCTCGTACGGAATGGTCTCCCTCTCCCTGATGCTGGCGGTGAACGCGAGCGCCGGCTCGTACTCCGTCGCCGGTGCCGTGATGGCCCTCTTCGGGGCGGCCAGTGTCTTCCTCTCCCCCGCCCGTGCCGCGCTGATCGACCGGCACGGGCCGCGCCGGGCCCTGCCGCCGATGGCCGTGGTCTACGCGATACTGCTCGCCGCCCTCACGTACGCCACCTGGCGGCCGGGGCCCTCGGCGTTCCTGCTGGGGGCGTTGGCCGCCGCCGCGGGGGCCTTCTCACCACCGCTGGGGCCGGTGATGCGAACCCTGTGGAGCGGTCTCGTCGCCGACCGGGAGCTGTTGCGGCGCGCCTACAGCCTGGACGGTGTCGCCGAGGAACTCCTCTTCGTCAGCGGTCCGTTGCTGGTGGGGGTGGTGGTGAAGTCCGCCTCGCCCGCGGCCGGGATCGCGGTCAGCGCCGCGCTGATCCTCTCGGGCACGCTGGCGCTGGTGTCGTCACCGGCGGTACGCGGTACGGGCGTGGCGCCGTCGGACGACAAGGCCGCCGGACCGGATGACCCGCCGGTCGGGCGGCGGCTGCTCGGCGTCGTCGGGCTGCGGCACGCGGTGCTGGTGACGGCGGCCGTGGGGTTGTGCCTGGGGGGCCTGGACCTGCTGGTGGTGGCATTCACCGAGCAGCGTCACCAGGGCGCGGCGGCCGTGTCGTGGGTGCTCGCCGCGCTCTCGGCCGGAAGCGCGGTCGGGGGGCTGGCCTACGGTGCCGTCTCCTGGCGGGCGTCGAACCGGGTGCGGCTGCCGCTGCTGGCCGTCGGCCTTGGCGCTGCCGTGGTCGGGGCCGGGCTGTCGCCCAGTGTGTACGTGCTGGCCGCGCTCGCCGCGGTGGCCGGGCTGTTCGTCGCGCCCGCGCTGACCACCGCGTACCTCATCGCGGACGAGTCCGTGGGCGCGGGCAACCGGACACAGGCGGGTGCCTGGGTGAACACCGCGGTCAACGCCGGGTCGTCGGTGGGCGCCGCGGCGGTGGGTCTGCTGGTGGACCGGCTCCCGCCGGCCGTCTGCTTCGCGGTCGCGGCGGTGCCCGCGCTGTTGTGCGCGGCCGTGGTGGCGCGCGGTGCGGTGAGCCGTTCGTGACCGTGGAGGCGGGCACACCGGGTCCGCCCGGTGCGCGCCAGTCCTCCCGGACGGCCGCCGGGTCCGCCTCGATCGCCGGTGCCACGGTGTCCAGCAGCGAGGCGGGGGGGGGGGGGCGCCGGGCCGGGGGGGCGCGCCGGCCGCCCACGTAGTCTG
>NZ_JBEXPH010000240.1:0-10670 GCF_040611955.1 Streptomyces sp. NPDC006510
GACTGGACCGGGCGCTCGCCGAGCTGGCGGCCGAGGGCTCCCCGCTCATCCAGGGCGCGGCCCTGGCCGTACGCGTGCTGCTCGACCTGGACGACGCGGCCGGGCTGGGCGAGCGTACGGCCGGCTGGATCGACGGGGCCACGGCTCCGGACACGCGCCGGGCGCTGGCGAAGCGTCTTGCCGGGCTGCTCACAGCCGCCGGTCCCCTGCTCCAAGCGTCGCCGGACGCGCTCGCCGCGCTCATGGACCGGGTTGACGCGCTGGCCGACCAGGACTTCCTCGACCGTCTCCCGGCCCTGCGCGGCGGCTTCGACACGCTGGCCCCGGCCGCGCGCGACAGGCTACTCACCACCGTGACGGAGCGGCTCGGCGACCGGCTCGACCTGTCACTCGACGCCCCGCCCGAACTGCTCGCCCTGTGGGCGGCGGCCGACGCGGCCGGATCGGCAGCGCTGAAGGCCCTGGGCCTGCCAGGCGCGGACGCCGACGCAGGAACGGACCCGGGCTCGGACTCGGCCGACAATCCCCGCCCCGTACCCCCACCCGCAGCGGGCGCCGCCGCGGACGACGCGGACCGACGGCTCGGCCGTGCCGACCGCTGGCGGCTGCTGCTCGGCCGCCACAAGGAACGGCTCACCGGCGACGCGCGCCGCTACGCCCACGCCCTGGACGAGCTCTACGGCCGCGGGCGCGGCGAAGGCGCCCAGGACCTGGCCGGCGGCGCACCAGGTCAAGGCGGCGGTCAGGACCCGTCCTTCCCCACCGCGCGGGAGTGGGCGCAGGAACTGGAGGCCCTCTTCGGCACCGACGTACGCGAGGAGGTCCTCGCGGAGGCCGCCGACGCGGGTCGCACCGACGTGCTCGCGCAGCTCGATCCGGCGTCGGTACGCCCGTCGGTGGAGCTGCTCGGTTCGGTGCTGTCCCTGGCCGGAGGCATGCCCGAGGCCCAACTCGCCCGGCTGCGTCCGCTGGTGAAGCGGCTCGTCGACGAGCTGTCCCGGGAGCTGGCCACCCGCCTGCGCCCGGCGCTCACCGGTCTGGCCACCCCGCGCCCGACCCGACGGCCCGGCGGGCGCCTCGACCTCGCCCGTACCCTGCGGGGCAATCTCGCCCACACCCGGCGGACGGAGGACGGCCGGCTCGTCGTCGTACCGGAGCGTCCGCTGTTCAGCACGCGGGCGAGCAAGGAGGCGGACTGGCGCCTGGTCCTCGTCGTCGATGTCTCCGGCTCGATGGAGGCGTCGGTGATCTGGTCGGCGCTGACGGCTGCGGTCCTCGGCGGGGTTCCGACCCTGTCCACGCACTTCTTGGCCTTCTCCACGCAGGTGATCGACCTGACCGACCGGGTCGAGGATCCGCTGTCGCTGCTGCTGGAGGTCCGGGTCGGCGGCGGTACGCACATCGCGGCCGGTCTCGCGCACGCGCGTTCGCTGATCACCGTGCCGAGCCGCACGCTGGTCGTCGTGGTCAGCGACTTCGAGGAGGGCGCACCGCTCGGCGGGCTGCTGGGCGAGGTGCGTGCCCTGGCGTCCTCCGGCGCCCACCTGCTGGGCTGCGCGGCGCTCGATGACACCGGCACGCCGCGCTACTCGGTGTCCGTGGCGCGCCAACTCGTCGCGGCCGGTATGCCGGTGGCCGCCCTCAGCCCGCTCGAACTCGCCCGCTGGGTGGGCGACCGCCTCCGTGGAGAACCCCGTTGAGCACCGAACTCCTGCCTCCCGTCGCCCCCGACGTCCTCGCCGACGCCGTGGAGCAGCTCAGCGCACGGCTGCGCAAGAAACTCGACGCGGCGATCCCGGGCTGCGCCGACCAGGCCTCCGCCACGGCCGACGGGGCGGTCGAGGTCCACTTCGGCGAGGACGCCACGGTCACGCTGCGTCCGGGCCCCTCCGGCACGGTCACGAACGCGGAACAGGCCGTGTGCACCTGCCTGTTGGCCCCGCGCTGCCTGCACCGGGCCGCGGTCCTGGGCGCGGCACCCATCGCCGATGGGGAGGGAGACACGGGCGGGGGCGACGACTCGGGTACGGGTAAGGCCGCAGGCTCGGGCACAGCCTCCGACACGGGTGCGGGCCCCGAGGAGGCCGCACCCACCGCCCCCGCCGCCGAAGTTGCGGCCACGGTGGTCTCGCCGGCCGCACTCACCGCGGCGCAGGTCCTTGCCGCCACGGCGCTGTGGGACGCCGCCGCCGAAGCCCTGTCCGCCGGCGTCACGGCGGGCGGCGCCGTGGTGCAGGCCGAGCTGCTCCGCGCCGCCCACACCGCGCGGCTGGCCGGGCTGCCGCGGGCCGAAGCGGCCGCGCTGCGAGTCGTACGGAGCCTGAGGGCCGCGCGGGAGCGGAGCGAGGGACAACGTCTCGCCGACCTCACCGGAGCCTTCCGCGAGCTGCTGGCCGACACCGCCCTGCTCGCCTCCGGGGCGGCCGACACGGATGCGGCGGGCTCCGCGCGCCGGGTCTACGAACAGGGCGGCAGCCTGCGGGTGTACGGCCTGTGCCGGGAGCCGGTGCTGTCCGCGACGGGGTACGGCGGAGTGACCACGCACCTGGTCGGTTCGGACGGCGCCGGTTACACGGTGTCCGACGTGCGCCCCGGTGGCCTGGCCCGCGTGAAGGGTGCGGGGTCCGCGTCCGTGGCGCTCGGCGGTGCCGTCCTCGACCACGCCGGGCTGGCGCGCGGGGGCCTGCGGATCGTCGGCGCGACCGTCTCCGCGGACGGGCGGCTCGGGGCAGGGCGGGGGGTCAGCGCGACGCCAATGCGCGGGGTGGACTGGTCCGAGGAACCCGCCGCCGCCCTCTTCACCCGACCGGTGCAGGAGGCGATGGCCGCTGTGCTCGCCGACGGCGCGCCCGAGGCGGGTGGGCCCGGCAGGACGGCGCCGAGTCTGCTGGGCTGCGACGTCGAGGTGATCGGTGCCGTCGGCGACTCCGTCGTCGTCCGCGTCGCCGGTGAGGGACCGCTGCTGCGGCTTTGCCCCGCACACCCCCACCCGGGGCTGCCGCACGCCGCCAACCTGCGCCGGATCGCCGAACACCCGGGGCTCGCCCTGCGTGTGCTCGGCCGTCCCGACCTGGACCGGGCGGCGACGCTCCGGTCGCTGGCGGTCGGGCCGGTGCCGGGGGCGTCCGCCACGCTGCGGCTGCCGGACGCGTGGAAGGGCCGTGCCGACCTGGGCTACGACCGGCTCCAGGGCGAGCACTTCCCCCGCGAGACGGCGGGACCCGCGGACTGCGGGCCGGTCACCGCGGGCCCCGACCCGCTGGCGGAGGCACCGCTGTGGCGTGTCCGGCGCCTGCTGGAGACGGGCGTCGCGGGCGGTCGCCGTGCCGTGGCCGAGGCGGGCCGCGGGACGGACGCGGCCTCGCTCTGCGCCCGCCTGACCCGGGCGGAACTCGGCGTAGCGGCCCACCTCGCACAGGCCCTGACAACGGAGGCGGGCCGCCGCCCCCGCGACATCTTCGGCCGCCTGACCGACCCCTCGGCCGACGCCTACGCGAGGGCCTGGCTCGCCTCGGCCGTGCACCTGGCGGCTGCGGAACGCTCGCTGGTGGCCGCGTCCTGGTCGTCGTGACCTACGGCTGAGCCCACCGGGCCGCCTGGGCCGCCCGGTGGGCTCAGGCGGTCCCGGGCCCCGGTCCTTCCGGCGTTCCGCACCACCGGGTGTGGCAGCCTGTCTGCGAACTCCTCCACCGAGCCGCTCCCGAACCACCGGTCCCTGCTACCCGTGTTCGACGCCCTGCGCGCGGAGAGGTCCGCCGGCACGGCCCGGTTCCGCATCGGTGTCACCCACGAGGGCGACAGCCTCTCCGCGACCGCGACCGCGACCGCGACCGCGACCGTGGCGGTGCCGTGGCCGGTCAGGCCGGGCTGGCGTATCTCTGGGGGCAGTCCCTACCTCCTCTCCTTCAGACCGTTCAGCACCAAGTCCGTCAAGCGCTCCGGGAGGTCCGGTTCGATCGGGCGGTGGCCGAGCAGAGAGCGGGTCTGGAGTGGGGAGCAGAGCAGTTCCAGCGCCAGGGCCGCGTCCGTGTCCGCCGGGAGTTCCCCGCGTTCGACGGCCCGGCTGATGATGGCGCCGGCCTGATCGAGGCGGGACTGCCAGAAGCTCTGCCAAGCCGCGGCGAGGTCCGGGTCCTCGGAGCTGAGTGAGGCCTCCCGGGCAACGGAGCGGCCGGTCGGGGTGGCCAGGTACTCGGCCAGCGCGCGGGCGAAGGCGGCCAGGTCGGTGCGGACGGCTCCGGTGTCGGGGACGGGGATGCCCTCGTCACTGCCGACCAGCATGGCGTCCAGCACGAGCTTCTCCCGACTGCCCCAACGCCGGTACACCGTGGTCTCGTTGACCCCGGCACGGGCCGCGACCTCGGCGATGCTGAGCCGCGCGATGCCCTCCTCGGCCAGCATCTCCATGGCGGCTGCCAGAACGGCCTGGCGGACGCGCGCGGCGCGGCCGCCAGGGCGGCGGCGGACCGGCTCCGGTTCTTCCTCAGTCATGTGTCGATCACCTCGACCACCACCTTAACGCAGGAGGACTTGCATTAAGTGCCGCCCGGGCGCATAGTCGCTAATGCAAGAGTTCCGGCTTTAAGTGCAGCAGGAGGCATCACCATGTCCTTCACCTGGCCCCTGGACCCGCGGGACCTGTTCGTCGAGCGCTACCCGCAGATGACCCTCGGCCTCCCCGTCGACGAGGTGGACGCGGTCCGCGCCGCCGTCACAGAGATGTGGCCCGACCGGCCCGGCAGCTGGGTGTACGAGTGGTCCGCCCTCGCCGCCCGGCACGCCGAGGCCGGGCGCCATCGCCTGGCCGCGCAGGCGTACGGCTGGGCCAAGTTCCCTTCACTGGCCGACGACCCGAAGCGCACCGCGCTCGCCCGCCAGGTCGAGCAGTACGCCCTCGCCGCCCCCGGCTTCCCGGTGGAGTTCGAGCGCCGCACGCTCACCGTCCCGTACCGCAGCGGCGAGGCCACCCTGCCGATCCACCTGATAGCCGCCCCCGGCCTGCCCGCCGACGCGCCGGTCGTGCTGGCCAGCGGCGGGGTGGACTCCTGGAAGACCGACCTGCACGGCATGTGGGAGCAGCTCGCGCTCGCGCTGCCGGTACGGCTGCTGCTGTTCGACATCGTCGGCACCGGCGAGACCGCCCACCTGCCGATGACCCCGGATGGCGGGGCCGAGGTGATTGCCGGACTGGTCTCCTTCGCCCGCACGATCGGCAACGGGAAGGTCGGCCACTTCGGCATCTCGATGGGCGGTTACTACTCCGCCCGGACCGGACTGACCGGGGCAGTGGACGCCTCTGTGGTGCTCGGCGGCCCGGTGGAGCGCTCCTTCGCCCCGGACCGCGGCTTCGCCTTCGGCATGGACGGCATCGTCGGCAACGCCCTCGGCTTTGACGCCATGCCGAGTACGGCCGAGCGGGAGGAGGCCTTCGCGGCCTTCGACCTGCGCCCGCTGCTGGACCAGGACGCCAATGGGCCGATGCTGGTGGTCAACGGCACCGAGGACGTCCACGTCCCACTCGACGACACCTTGGTGTTCGAGGGCCGCCGGGACACCCAGGTCGAACTGATCCCGGACACCGGCCACTGCGCTATCTCGCGCTTCGGCGAGGCGATGGCCGTGATCGCCCCCTGGCTGAAGGACACCCTGATCGGCTGATCCGACGGTCCTGCCGCGACACGAAGCCGGTCCGCATCGGCGCTTGCAGGAGTGGTGGGGAGCACGGTCTTGCCACGGGTGGCGTTGCGGGAGTTCCCGCCGTTGTTCCCGGCCGGGTCGTGCTTTCGTCCGGTCGTACTTGCTTTGAGCTGCGCCTTCGTAGGTGCTGGCGAAGGGAAGTGTTCAGCAGCTCGTTACATCGTGGTGCGCGGCGTGCGGTTCTGACGGCGCACGGGGGTGTCGGCCCAGGCGGGGAGCGTGGCGGTCGGCCGGGAAGCCGACCAGGTCGACGTGGGCCTGCTGGGCGAGGAGGTCGGCGAAGGCCACGGTGAGGGGGTCGGGGCGGGTACGGGTGTAGGCAGTGAGGGTGCGGCGGACCGGGGGCTCGGGACGCAGCACGACGCCGTCGAAGTGCGGGGGAATGATGTTGGCCGGTACCAGGGCCGGACCGAGTCCGGCCGCGGCGAGCAGGGGTATGGCGGAGGTCTGTTCGGCGCGGATCGCCGCCTGCGGACGAAAGCCCGCCTGGGCGCAGACCTGGTCGAACAGCTCGGCGAGGCCGTTGTCCGGGGCGTAGTGGACCCAGGCGCGATCCGCGAGATCGGTGAGGGCGACCCTGCCGGTGGGGCGGTCGGCCAGCGGGTCGTCGGCGGGCAGGACGACGGTGAATTCCTCGACGCCGAGCTCGCGGATCGGCCCCTCCCAGCCGGCGGGTACGGGGCCGATGGCGAGGTCGGCGCAACCGGCGGCCATTGCAGCCTGGAGCCGGTCGGCGTGCGGGTACTCGCGCAGCCGGATCCGTACGCCCGGGTGCCTGCGGCGCCAGGCCCGCAGGACGGGCGGCAGGATGCCGAGGCTGACCGAGTAGACGGCGGCGACCTCCAGCTCGCCCTCCTCCAGCCCGGCCGTGCGCCGTGCCACCGTGTGCAGGCGCTCGGCCTCGGCCAGCGCAGCGCGAGCGTGCGGCAGTACCGCCCGGCCCACGGGGGTCAGCCGCACCGAGCGCGGCAGCCGTTCGAGCAGTGGACCGCCCACCGTTCTCTCCAGGACGCGCATCTGGTGGGAGAGCGCGGGCTGGGTGACGTGCAGCTGCTCGGCCGCGCGGGTGAAGGAGCCGGTGTCGACCACGGTGACCAGGTATTCGAGCTGTCGGAGTGTCGGCTTCGCCATGAGCAAATCTTATCGCTGGGGTAGATAACAAGCCTTGGACTCATTGCACGAAGCTGAGAGAGGGTCGTGATGTGGCCGCCGCGGGGGAGCAGCGGGCGGCCGATCCCCTTGACTCGAAGGAGTTCGCCTCATGTCCGATAGCACGCCTCTCAAGGGGCAGAAGCTTGTCGTGGTGGGCGCGGGTGCGCGCACCGGGCGCGCGCTCGCCAAGGCCGCCTCGGCGGCCGGCGCCGCTGTCGTGCTGGCCGGCCCGGATCCGCGCAGGCTGGAGTGGACGGCCGCTGAGCTGTCCGGGCCCTCGGAAGTGCTCGTGCTCGACCTCGCTGACGAGCGGTCGATCGCCGGCTTCGCCGGGCTTCTCGGCCGGTTCGACCACCTGGTCTCCACCGCCGCGATGCCGGCCAACGGCCCGCTGAAGGACCTCGAACTGGACGATATACAGCGGGCGTTCTCAGCCAAGGTGATCGGTCCGCTGCTGCTGGCCAAGCACCTGGCCGGGCAGGTGTCCGAGCACGGCTCGTTCACTTTCTTCTCCGGTGTGGCCGCCTGGCGGCCCGCGCCGGAGCGCACGGTGATGGCCACCACCAACGGCGCGCTGGCCTTCCTGGTGCAGGCACTGGCGGTGGAGATCGCCCCGGTCCGGGTGAACGCCGTCTCCCCCGGCATCGTCGACACGGGTTCCTGGGACGGCCTGGGCGCCGACAAGGAGGCGTTCCTGCGCGGGGTGGCCGAGCGCAACCCGGCCCGCCGGGTGGGTGGCCCGGAGGACCTGGTCAAGGCCGTGTTCTACGCGATCGACAACCCGTACGTCACCGGCACCGTGCTGCACGTCGACGGCGGCGGTCGCCTCGCCTGACCTCCGCCCCGCCGAATCATCCGACCCGACTGATACGAAGGAGCAGCTGATGGATCTCCATCTGGACGACAAGGTCTTTCTGGTCACCGGAGCTTCCGCCGGGATCGGTGCGGCCACCGTACGCATCCTCGCCGCCGAGGGGGCCACCGTGGTCGGCACGGCCCGCAGGACCGAGGGCATGGAGGAGCTCGGGGCAAGGGCGAGCGCCGTCGCGGCCGACGTGACCGATCCGCGGTCGGCCGCGCAGGTCGCGGCCGAGGTACTGGCCCGCCACGCCACGGACGCCTGGACGGCCTGGTCAACAACGTTGGCGGCCTTGAGTCGCGCGGCGGCTTCCTGGAGGTGACCGACGCGCAGTGGCAGTCGGCGTTCGACCTCAACTTCCACTCGGTCGTCCGGATGACCCGCGCCGCGCTGCCCGCTCTGCTGGAGCACGGCGGTTCGCTGGTCCATGTGTCCAGCGAAGCCGCTCGGCTGCCGGATGTGCCGCTGGTGGACTACGCCGCCGCCAAGACCGCCCTGCTGTCGCTGTCCAAGACCCTGGCGGGCGAGTTCGGCGCGCGAGGGGTGCGTTCCAACGGGTCGCTCCCGGCCGACCCGCACCAGGCTGTGGGACGCCCCGGGCGGGCTCGCCGAGCAGCTCGGCGCCCAGTCCCGTGCACTACACGACCCCGCAGTTCATCCGCGTCCCAGCACCAGACCTCGTCCGCCGTCAACTCATCACGCCGGACCAGACCCGACGGCAGCTTCAGCCCCATGCACCGCCAACGACTCCGATCACCATCACGTCACGTGAACGACCGGCTGCAGTACGGGGATGAAACAGGCGCCGAGGAGCCGTGCAGATGGGCGGCGTCGCTGTCGAACCCTCCACTGTCCTGCTCATGGCTGCGCGCTCGGCTGCTCCGTCTCGCGCAGCGTGAACGCCGCCTCCGTCGTACGGCACAGCGCCTGCACCGCATGACGCAGCGAGCGCCAGGAGGCCAGGCCGAGGAGGACACCGAAGGGGGCCGCGGGCCACCACCAGGCGCCGAGCACCGTGAACGCCGCGCTCCAGGCGAGGGCCTCGCAGGCCGCGTCATAGGCGTCGCGGGCCTCGGCCAGCGCGGCGCGGGGCTGGTCGGCCGCACCGAGCAGGAGGGTGGTCCAGCCGCTGACGACGTCGCCGCCGGTCTCCCGTCCGACATTCTCCTCGGTGAGGCGGAGGCGGTCGCCGGACCAGGTCGGTGACTGCGGCCGCCCGCCCGTTCTGGCCCGGGCGGCCCGCGCGTCGAGCCGGTCGGCGCGCAGCGCGTGGCCGTCGGCGCGGGCCCGCACGGACCGCCGGGCCAGCACGTCCGGTTCGACCCAGCGCCGTACCCGCCACTTGGTCACCCGTCGGCCCACCGACATCAGCCACCACGGCCAGGCCCCGGAGGCAAGAGAGCCGATCGCGGCCGCCGCGTAGGGGACCGCGAACGCGGTCCCCACCACCGGCACCGCGACGAGCACGAGCGAGGCGACGGCGTCCGCGGACAGGCCGCCGCTCGTCCGCAGCGCGTCGGCGATCCGCTCGCGGGCGAGGGCGATGTCGTTCCAGTGGGCATGGCCCAACTCCCCGCCGCCGACGACCGTGACGACGACGAACAGCGCGGCGGGCAGCAGCCGCCGCAGGAACCAGCCGTCGGGTATGCGCTTCTGCAGCTCGATGAGCAGGCCCACCGCGGTCAGCCGTCCACCAGCCGCATCGGCCCTCCGGCCAGCTCACAGGTCGGTGTAGCGGTCGCCGCCCCGTCGCGCAGTTCGACCCGGGCGCAGCGGCTCGTGGGGCAGACCCAGCCCACCGACTGCGGGGTGGGGGTGCCGGGCCAGTCGCCGACGCCCATGGTGGCGGGCAGTCCGAGCCCGTTTGGGACGCCGGCCGACTCGACCGCGTCGTGCAGCGCGCGTACGGCGTCCCGCCACTCGGCACCGGCCGGATCGGCGTCCCGAACGACCGGGAAAGCCGACTCCCAGACGGCGGAGGAGACGAGCGGGCGCAGTTCCTCGACGTTGCGGCACAGGTATTCCACGGCGTCCTCGTACACACCGCGCGCCTTCGCCCCGTCTCCCACCTCGGCCTCCCTCGAAGTCCTGATAACCACTGCTTCCTGACAACCGATCAGAGTAATGTAAGCGGCGATGTCAGAGCTTCGGGAACGAGTGGTCGAACGCCTGACCAGGGCGCACAGCACCGGCGACGCCGCGCCTCTGCGCGACCAGGAGGCGGTGACCGATGCGCTGGCTCTGCTGGGTGAGGCGGCACCGTCGCCCGAGGGTTCGATCGGTCTCGAAGCGGTGGCCGCCGTGTTCTGGACGTTCTGGGGCCGTCACCAGGGCGCCGAGGACCCGGAGGCCGCCCAGAACACGGGGGTCGGGGTCGCCGTCTTCGGCTTCCTGTGCCCGCGCCTCCCCGAGGAGGCCGGACTCCCCGAATCCTTGAAGGAGAACTTCGACCCCGCCGACCCGTCCCACGAGGCGCGGTTCGCGCACCTGGTGTGCTCGGTGCATGCCGACGTCGCGGTGAATGGAGCACCTCAGGAGCGGGCGGCGGCGCTCGACCGCGCGCTCGCCTGGTCGGACGCCGCTCTCGAATCCGTACGCGCCGACGACCACGTGGGTTTCGTCGAACTGGCCATCTACGCACACGACTTGTGGATATATCGATTCCAGACGAAGGCCGACCCGGACGGGCTGGTCGCCGCCGCCCGCTACGGACGGGAGGTGTGCACGCGGCTGGCCGTCGAGCCGGGCCTGTTCGACCCCGACGGGGCGCGGGCCGCAGCCGCGGCCTGTCTGCGCACGGTGGTGGACTCCGCCCGGCTGCTCGGCACCCCCCGGCTCGCGCAGGTCGAACGGCTGGTCGCGGCCGTACCGGACGACGCCCTCACCCCGGAGACCGCGGACGGGCTGCGGTTCCTGCGGAGGCTGGACGCCCAGCCCGTCACCTGGCCCGGTGAACGCGACC
>NZ_JBEXPH010000241.1:0-10629 GCF_040611955.1 Streptomyces sp. NPDC006510
TCTGGTGACGGACCGGGATCCGGGTTCGCTGGTGTTGCCGGCGGGTGTGCGGGTGCTGGGTTCGGTGTCGGGTGGTGAGGGTGTTTCCTCGGACGCCTCGGATCCTGGGGTGTCGGTGCATGTGGATCAGCCGGTGTATGCGATGTTCACGTCGGGTTCGACGGGGGTGCCGAAGGGTGTTGCGGTCACGCATCGCAATGTGGCGGACCTGGCTGCGCAGACGATGTACGCGAGTGGGAATCACACCCGGGTGTTGTTCCACTCGGCGATGGCGTTCGACGCGTCGACGTTCGAGATGTGGGTGCCCTGGCTCAACGGCGGCACCCTCGTCGTGGCCCCCGCAGGACACCTGGCCCCGGCCGACTACCAGCGGCTCCTGACCGAGCACCGGATCAGCTCGCTGTGGATGACGGCCGGTCTGTTCCGCGTCGTGGCGGAGGAGATCCCGGAGGCGTTCGCCGGAGTGCGTGAGGTGTGGGCGGGTGGTGATGTGGTGCCGCCGGAGGCGGTGCGCCGGGTCATGGACCACTGGCCCGACATCACGGTCGTGAATGGTTATGGTCCGACGGAGACGACCACCTTCGCCACCACTCACCGCATTCACCGTCCGTTGGACTACGCGGGTGCGATCCCGATCGGTGAGCCTCTCGACAACCACCGGGTCTACGTTCTGGACGAGGGGCTGCGGCTGGTGCCGCCGGGCACCCCCGGCGAGCTGTACATCGCGGGAGCCGGCCTGGCGCAGGGGTACCTGGACCGGCCGGCGCTGACCGCGGACCGTTTCGTCGCGGACCCGTACGGCCCTGCGGGTACGCGGATGTACCGGACCGGCGACCTGGTCCGCTGGAACCTCGAAGGCTCCCTCGAATACCTCGGCCGCGCCGACCAGCAGGTCAAACTCCGCGGCTTCCGCATCGAACCGGGCGAGATCGAGACCGTCCTCGCCGGCCGTCCGGGCGTGGCCCAGGCCACCGTCGTGGTCCGGGAGGACCGGCCCGGCGACAAACGCCTCGTCGCCTACCTCACCGCTGAGGAAGGTGCCCGGATCGAACCCGGGGACGTCCAGCGGCAGGTGACCGGGCTGCTGCCCGACTACATGGTCCCGTCCGCCTTCGTCGTCCTGGACGAGATCCCGCTCACCGTCAACGGCAAGGTCGACCGACGCGCCCTGCCCGCCCCGCAGTTCGGCAACGACGCCGCCACCGGGCGCGCACCGCGCACCGCCAAGGAAGAAGTCCTGTGCGGCCTCTTCGCGGAGGTGCTGGGGCTGCCGTCGGTCACCATCGACGACCACTTCTTCAACCTCGGCGGGCACTCGCTCCTCGCCACCCGGCTCGCCGGCCGGATCCGCACCGTACTCGGGGTCGAACTCTCCGTGGCGACCCTCTTCGAAAACCCGGTCGTGGCCACGCTCGTCGAGAAGCTCGACGGCGCCGAGGCCGCACGGCCCAGACTTCGGCCGATGCGCCGGATGGGAGTGACCAAGTGATTCCCTTGTCCTTCGCCCAGCAGCGGCTGTGGTTCATCGCCCAGATGGAAGGGCCGTCGACCACCTACAACATTCCGCTCGCCGTCCGGCTGAACGGCGAACTCGACCGCCCGGCACTTCAGTCGGCGCTCCTGGACGTGGTCGCCAGACACGAGAGCCTGCGCACCCTCTTCCCCGACCAGGACGGCACCCCGTACCAGCACATCCTCGCCGAGGAGGACGTGGAACTCCCACTGCCGGTCGTCCCGGCCGACGCCGCGATGCTGCCGGCCGTTCTCGCCGAGGAGTCCGCCCAGGTCTTCCACCTCGCGGTGGACCTGCCGATCCGGGCCCGCCTGATCGCCCTGGGCGAGCAGGAGCACGTCCTGCTCATCGTGATGCACCACATCGTGTCGGACGGCGGCTCGACCGCACCCCTGCTCCAGGACCTCGCCACCGCCTACGAGGCCCGCGCCCGGGGCACCGCCCCCGCGTGGGAGCCGCTCCCGGTCCAGTACGCCGACTACACCCTGTGGCAGCAGGAACTGCTCGGCGAGGGCGACGACCCGGAGAGCGCCGGATCCCGCCAACTGGAGTTCTGGCGCCAGGCATTGACGGACCTGCCGGAGGAGGCCACCCTGCCGGCCGACCGTCCGCGCCCGGCCTCCGCCTCGTACGTGGGCGCCACCTGCGACGTCCACCTGCCGGCCGAGCTCCACATCGGTCTGACCCACCTCGCACGGGAGTCCGGCGCCACACTGTTCATGGCCGTACAGGCCGCCGTGGCGACCGCCCTGTCCCGCTCGGGGGCCGGACCCGACATCCCGATCGGCTCCCCGGTGTCCGGGCGCATCGACGAGGCACTCGACGGTCTGGTCGGCTTCTTCGTCAACACCCTGGTGCTGCGCACCGATCTGACCGGCGACCCGAGCTTCCGCGACCTGCTCACCCGGGTCCGCAAGACGGACCTGGCCGCCTGGGACAACCAGGACCTGCCCTTCGACCGGCTCGTCGAGGTGCTGAACCCCGAGCGCTCCGCCTCCCGCCACCCGCTCTTCCAGGTGATGCTGACCATGGGCGAGGCCGGGTCGGACGTCATCGGGTTCCCGGGGCTCGACGCCCGGACCGAGTACAGCGCCCTCCAGATCGCCAAGTTCGACCTGACGTTCGGCTTCGCCGAGCACCGCACCCGCGACGGCCGGCCGGACGGCCTGGACATCACCATCGAGTACGCCACCGACCTCTACGACGCCCGGACCATCGACGCCCTCATGGCACGGCTGAACCGGCTGCTGGAGGCCGTGGTCACCTCGCCCGACACCCCGCTGTCGGTCCTCGACCTGCTCGGCGAGCACGAGCGGCGGCTGCTCCTGGAGGAGCGGAGCGGCACCGCCACCGGCACGTCCGAGCAGAGCCTGGCGGAGCTGTTCGCCGCCCAGGCCGCCCGCACCCCGGACGCCATCGCCCTGGTCGACGAGGACCACGATCTGACCTTCGCCGAACTCGACGAGGTCACCAACCGGCTGGCCCACCACCTCATCGACGCCGGAGTCGAGCGGCACGACGTGGTCGCCGTCCTGATGGAGCGCTCGACCGACCTGCTCACCGCGCTGCTCGCCGTGGTCAAAACCGGTGCCGTGTATGCCCCGCTGAACACCACCGACCCCGACAGCCGCCTCGTCCGGATCCTGGCCGACACACAGGCGCCGGTCCTGCTCACCGACCAGGCGCTCTCGGACCACCAGGTCGTCCAGGAAGCCGACGCGCGGATCATCGTCCTGGGCGACACCATTGACCTCGACCGGCTGCCCGCCACCGCTCCCGCCCACACCATCCACCCCGACCAGCCGGTGTACGCGATGTTCACCTCGGGTTCGACGGGGGTGCCCAAGGGTGTTGCGGTCACCCATCGCAATGTGGCGGACCTGGCCGCGCAGAGCATGTACGCCAACGGCAACCACCGACGCGTGCTGTTCCACTCGCCGGCCGCCTTCGACGCCTCGACGTACGAGATCTGGGCGCCGTGGCTGAACGGCCGCACGGTCGTGGTGGCCCCCCGAGGCCATCTCGCCCCCGCCGACTACCAACGGCTGCTCACCGAGCACCGGATCACCGCACTCTGGATGACCGCAGGTCTCTTCCGTGTCATGGCGGAGGAGGCGCCCGGGGCGTTCGCCGGGGTCCGTGAGGTGTGGGCCGGGGGTGACGTGGTGCCGCCGGAGGCGGTGCGCCGTGTGATGGACCACTGCCCGGACGTCACCGTTGTCAATGGATACGGTCCGACGGAGACCACCACCTTCGCCACCACTCACCGCATCCATCGGCCGCTGGACTACGCGGGTGCGATCCCGATCGGTGAGCCTCTCGACAACCACCGGCTGTACGTCCTCGACGAGGGGCTGCGGCTGGTGCCGCCGGGCACTCCGGGCGAGCTGTACATCGCGGGAGCCGGCCTGGCGCAGGGCTATCTCAACCGGGCCTCGCTGACCGCGGACCGTTTCGTCGCCGACCCGTACGGCCCTGCCGGTACGCGGATGTACCGGACCGGCGACCTGGTCCGCTGGAACCACGAAGGCTCCCTCGAATACCTCGGCCGCGCCGACCAGCAGGTCAAGATCCGCGGGTTCCGCATCGAACTCGGCGAGATCGAGAGCGCGTTGACCGCCCAGGAGGCAGTGGGCCAGGCGACCGTCGTGGTCCGGGAGGACCGGCCCGGCGACAAGCGGCTCGCCGCCTACCTCGTCGCCGCCGACGGCGCCCGCATCGACACAGACGCGGTGCACCGCGAGATCGCCGGCGCACTTCCCGAGTACATGGTCCCGTCCGCCTTCGTCGTCCTCGACGAGATCCCGCTCACCACCAACGGCAAGGTCGACCGGCGCGCCCTGCCCGCACCCCAGCAGAGCGCCGACACCGGCGGGCGCCCGCCCCGCACGCCTGCCGAGGAAGTCCTCTGCGGCCTCTTCGCGGCCGTTCTCGGACTGCCGTCGGTCACCATCGACGACCACTTCTTCCGGCGCGGCGGGCACTCCCTGCTCGCCACCCGCCTCATCAGCCGCATCCGGGCCGTGTGGGACACCGAGATCACCATCCGGGACCTGTTCCAGTACGCGACGGTCGCGCAGCTGGCCGAGCGGATCGCGGCCGAGGGCAGCGGGGAGCGGCGGCCGGCGCTGACGGCCGGGGAGCGGCCGGAGATCGTCCCGCTCTCCTCCGCGCAGCAACGGCTGTGGTTCCTCGACCAGATGGAGGGCCCGTCCGCCACCTACAACATCCCGCTCGCCCTGCGGCTCAAGGGCCGACTCGACCGCCAGGCACTCCAGTCCGCCCTCACCGACCTCACCACCCGTCACGAGGGCCTGCGGACCGTCTTCCCCACCCACGAGGGCACCCCTCACCAGCACATCCTGCCCCCGAGCCCCATCGACCTCCCCCTGATCACCACCACCGAGGAGGAACTCACGGAGCGGCTGGCCGCCCAGGCCGGCCGGACCTTCGACCTGGCGGCCGAACCGCCGTACCGGGCACAGCTGCTGAGGCTCGGGGCCGAGGACCACGTCCTCATGCTCGTGATCCACCACATCGCCTCCGACGGCTGGTCCAACGGACCACTCTTCCGCGACCTGGCCACCGCCTACGAGGCCCGCACCGAGGGCACCGCCCCCGCGTGGGAGCCGCTGCCGGTCCAGTACGCCGACTACTCCCTCTGGCAGCAACGGCTCCTGGAACGGGACGAGGAACGCCAACTCGACCACTGGCGCGGGGTGCTCGCCGACCTGCCGGAGGAAGCCACGCTTCCCGCCGACCACGCCCGCCCCGCCGTCGCCTCCAACCGGGGCCTCACCCACGCCGTGCACTGCCCCGCCGAGCTGCACACCGCCCTGATGTCGCTGGCCCAGGACACCGGGACCACGCTGTTCATGGTGGCCCAGGCGGCCGTGGCGACCCTGCTGTCCCGCTCCGGAGCCGGGCACGACATCCCGCTCGGCTCACCCGTCGCGGGGCGCACCGACCAGAAGCTCGACGACCTCGTCGGCTTCTTCGTCAACACCCTCGTCCTGCGCACCGACATCAGCGGCGACCCGAGCTTCCGCGAGCTGCTGACCCGGGTCCGGGAGACCGACCTCGCCGCCTGGGCCCACCAGGATCTGCCCTTCGACCGGCTCGTCGAAGCCCTCAACCCCGAGCGCACCACCGCCCGGCACCCCCTCTTCCAGGTCATGCTCACCGTCGGCGACACCAGCAACGAGGCCCCCCGACTCGCCGGACTGGGCAGCGAGTTCGCCATCCCGCCGGTCTCCGTCGCGAAGTTCGACCTCACCTTCGCGTTCGCCGAGAACCGCACCGCGGACGGCCGGCCCGATGGCCTCGACATCCTCATCGAATACACCACCGACCTGTACGACGCCCGCACCATCGAAGCCACCGCGGACCGTCTGGTCCGGCTCCTCACCGGCGCCGTGACCACCCCCGATCTGCCCCTCGCGGAGCTGGAGATGGTGTCCGAGCACGAGCGGACCCAGCTGCGGGAGTGGGGCGGCGCGCAGTCGTCGGCGCCCGGCCTCGGACTCGACGCATTCTTCACCGAGCAGGCCGCCCGCACCCCGCACGCGGTGGCGCTGGTCCACGAGGACCAGCGGGTGACGTACCAGGAGCTGGATATCTGGTCCAACCGGCTGGCCCGGCACCTGACCGCACGCGGGGTCACCCCGGGCAGCATCGTCGCCATCCACCTGGAGCGGTCCCCGCAACTGATCGCCACACTGCTCGCCGCCCTGAAGGCCGGGGCCGGATACACCCTGCTCGACCCGCAGTTCCCCGCCGACCGGCTGAACACCGTGCTCGGGCAGACCGATCCGGCGGCCCTGGTCACCCAGGCCCACCTGACGGCCCTGTCGACCCCGGCCACCCTCGTCGACCTGACCGCGGAGATACCCGCGATCAGCACCCTGCCGGGAACACCGGTGGAAACGGGCGGACACCCGGAGTCCATCGCCTGCGTGATGTTCACCTCCGGGTCGACCGGAGTCCCCAAGGGCGTCGCGGCCTCGCACCGGGCGCTGGCCGCCACCTTCATCGGCCCCGACTACCTGGACTTCGGACCCGGGCAGACCTATCTGCAGAGTTCACCGGTGTCCTGGGACGCCTTCGCCCTGGAGGTCTTCGGACCGCTCCTGCACGGCGGCGTCTGCGTCCTTCAGCCGGGCCAGCACACCGACCCGCACCAGATCGCGGAGCTGGTGGAGCGGCACGCGATCACCACCCTCCAGATGTCGGCGAGCCTGTTCAACCACATGCTCGACGAGCACCCGGCGGCCTTCTCCCGGATCAAGGAGGCCATGACCGCCGGTGAGGCCGCCTCACCCGCCCACACCGCCAAGGCACTGGCCGACCACCCCCACCTCCACCTGGTCAACGGATACGGGCCGGCCGAAAGCATGGGCTTCACCACCACCCACACCCTCACCGGGCCGGCGCCCGCCATCCCGATCGGACGGCCGATCGCAGGCAAACACGCCTATGTCCTGGACGAGAACCTCCGGTTGCTGCCACCGGGCGTCCCCGGCGAGCTCTACGTCGCCGGGCACGGCCTCGCCCACGGCTACATCGGACAGCCCGTACTGAGCGCGGAGCGGTTCGTCGCCGATCCGCACGGTGCGCCCGGCTCACGGATGTACCGGACCGGCGACCTGGCCCGCTGGAGCCAGGACGGCGCGCTGGAATATTTCGGCCGGGCCGACCACCAGATCAAGTTGCGGGGTTTCCGTATCGAGCCGGGTGAGATCGAATCGGCGCTGCTGCGGCACCCCTCCCTCGCCCAGGCGGCGGTGCTGATCCGCGAGGACCGGCCCGGTGACAAACGGCTGGTGGCGTACGTGGTGCCCACCGAAGGCAGCCGGACGGACCTTGCCGAACTGCGCCGGCACGCGGTGGCGGCCCTGCCCGAGTACATGGTGCCGGCCACGATCGTGCCGCTGGAGGCGCTGCCCCTGACGGTCAACGGCAAGCTCGACCGCCGTGCGCTGCCCGAACCGCCGCAGGCCGACACCACCGGCGGCCGGGCGCCGCGCACCCCGGCGGAGGAAGTCCTGTGCGGCCTCTTCGCGGAGGTCCTCGGACTGACATCGGTCACCATCGACGACCACTTCTTCCAACTGGGCGGCCACTCGCTGCTCGCCACCCGGCTGATCGGCCGGATCCGCTCCATCTGGGACACCCGCGTCACCATCCGGGACCTGTTCCAGTCCCCGACGCCGGTGCTGCTCGCCGAGCACATCGCCACGAACACCGGCGGCGACCCGATGGAGACGCTGCTGCCGATCCGGGCCGCGTCCGCCGCCGACACCGAGGCCCCGCTGTTCTGCGTCCACGCGATCTCCGGGATGAGCTGGTCGTACGCCGGTCTGCTCCGGCACATCGGCGGACGGCGGCCGCTGATCGGGCTCCAGGCAAAGGAGTTGACCAGCCCCTCGGACCGGCCGGCCGGCATCGAGGAGATGGCGGACGGCTACGTGGCCGAGATCCGCGCGGTCCAGGCCCATGGCCCGTACCACCTGCTCGGCTGGTCGTTCGGCGGTCTGGTGGCGCACGCCGTCGCGGCCCGACTGGAGGAGCAGGGCGAGGAGGTGGCGCTCCTGGCGCTGCTCGACTCCTACCCGCTGCCCGACGGATTCCGGCCACCCGCCATCACCGGCCGGGAGGTGCTGACCGCGCTGCTCGGCGGCCGCGGCGCCGAACTCGACATCCGGTGCGCCGACACCACCCCGGACGCGGCGGAACTGGCCGACGTGCTGCGCGCCGAGGACGCGATCCTGGGAGCGCTGGAGCCGGCCCAGGCCGCGGCGGTCGTGACCGCCACGGCCGGAAACCTGGAGATGCGCTACCGGTACGTTCCCCGGCGGCGGTTCGGCGGCGACGCGGTGTTCTTCAACGCCGCCCGCACACCGGCCGCGACGGGCGGCGCCGACGCCTGGGCACCCCATGTCACAGGCCGGGTCGAGGAGTACGACATCGACTGCGAGCACTGGGACATGACCACGGCCGAGCCGCTGCGCGAGATCGGAAAGGTGCTGGCCGAGGAGTTGCGCGGGGCGCGCCACTGACCCGGCGACCCACAGGTGCCCGGGCCCGCCACGACGGCGGACCCGGGCACCTGTTGCGTGCGCCGTCGTCGCCGGACGCCGAATTGCCCGCGGGCTGCCGCTCATGCCGCCGGGCGGCAGCTTGCGGCCTGCATAGCGTGAAGCCATCCGCAGGCCACGGCTCCCGGCAACAGAAAGTCAAGGAAATGGTTGATCATTCCGGCTGGCGTGTCGGGGTAGCTTCAGCCCCCGTCCACCACGGCGAGATCCTGCAAGGCGTGTTCACCGGTGACGGCGGGCTCACCCGAGGACTTGTCACTCTTCCCTGCACCATTCACGCGACCCGCGCGACGTTCATCCCCGCCCCCGGCGCCGAGGTCACCGTCACGCCGGAGTGGAAGGGCAAGGCGCGGTGCGCGGCCGAACTCGCGGTCCGCGCCGTGACCCCGCCGGGCGCCGAGCCGGCGGGCGGTCACTTGGACCTCACCGGTGACGTGCCGCTGTGCCGGGGCTTCGGCTCGTCCACGAGCGATGTGCTCGCGGCCATCTGGGCGGTGAAGGACGCGTTCGTCAGCCCGCTGCCGCCGCAGGACGTCGCCCGGATCGCGGTGCGCGCGGAGACCGCGTCCGACTCCCTCATGTTCGAGGAGTCCACCGTCCTCTTCGCCCAGCGTGAGGGCACGGTGATCGAGGACTTCGGCTACCGGATGCCGGCCATGCGGGTCCTCGGCTTCGGTTCACGCCCCGAGGGCGGCGGGAGGGGAGTGGACACGCTGGCCCTCTCACCGGCCCGCTACGGGCAGGACGAGATCGACCTCTTCACCCGGCTGCAGGCGATGCTCCGGGAGGCCATCCAGATGAAGGACGTGGCCCTGCTGGGCTCGGTGGCCACGGCCAGCACGGAGATCAACCAGCGTCATCTGCCGATCCCGGACCTCGACCGCATCCGCGACATCGCGCGGACCACGGGAGCCGTCGGGGTACAGGCGGCACACAGCGGGGACATCGCCGGTCTTCTCTTCGACCGGGACGACCCCGAGGCCGAGGAGCGGACCGGCCTGGCCCAGGACCTCCTGCAAGAGCTCGGAATTCACGAGCAGTGGAACTACACAACGGGTGACTGACATGACGACGACGACCCTGCCCAAGGCTCACTCCTCGATCGTGGAGGCCACGGAGCTGCCACGCATCATCAAGGTGAGCGACAACCTCTACGCGGCGGCCTTCAGCCTGATGAAGCTGCTGCCCGCCCGTTACATACTCGACCGTGCCGAGGCCGCCGGCCTGATCTCCACGGGCACCCGGATCATCGAGACCTCCTCGGGCACCTTCGCCCTGGGCCTGGCCATGGTCTGCCGCCTGCGCGGCTACCCGCTGACCATCGTCGGCGACTCGGCGATCGACCGGGATCTGCGCAACCGGCTCGAAATGCTCGGTACGACGGTGGAGATCGTCGAGCACACCGGCCAGGCCGGCGGCATCCAGGGCGCCCGGCTCGCCCGCGTGGCCGAGCTGCGCCGGCAGTACCCGGACGCCTTCGTCCCCGGCCAGTACGACAACCCCGACAACCCGGGCGCGTACGGCGTCGTCGCCGATCTGATCGGCAACACCGTCGGCGCCGTGGACTGCCTGGTGGGCCCGGTGGGTTCGGGCGGCTCCACCGGCGGACTCGCCGCCGCGCTGCGCCAGACCGGCCCAGCACTGCACCTGGTCGGTGTGGACACCCAGGGCAGCATCATCTTCGGCAGCCCGGACGGACCGCGCATGCTGCGCGGCCTCGGCAGCAGCATCCACCCGGGCAATGTCAAGCACGCGGCGTACGACGAGGTCCACTGGGTGACGGCCCCCGAGGCGTTCCACGCGACCCATGAGCTCTACCGCGCACACGGCCTGTTCATGGGCCCGACCAGCGGCGCGTCCTTCCAGGTGGCGTCGTGGTGGGCCGAGCGGAACCCGGGGAGCACCGTGGTGATGGTGCTCCCGGACGAGGGCTACCGCTACCAGTCCACGGTCTACAACGACAGCTGGCTGCGCGAGCAGGGGATCGTCCCCGCCCCCGCCGTCGACGGCCCGCTCACC
>NZ_JBEXPH010000242.1:0-10571 GCF_040611955.1 Streptomyces sp. NPDC006510
ATCGCCCGCGCCACCCGGTCGACGCCGGTCACCTGCCGCACGTCCAGCACGACCGGCCCCGCCTCCCGGGGGCGCGACTAGTCCAGCGCGTACAGCACCCGCTCGGCCGCCGTGAAGTCGATGGCGCCCTGGGCGGCCACGACCGCGACCCGTTCGCGCGGGGCACGGCCCCGGGGGCGACCCCGGCGACGGGCAGGTCGTCGGCGGTGGCGACGAGGGTGACGGTGGAGCCGGCCAACGCCGGATTGTGCATCAGATGCAGGCCGAGCCGCGAACTCGCCCACATCGGAAACTAGCTCACATTAGGAGCAGAGCGGACGAATCGACTCATCGACCCGTCGCTGGGACACTGGAGAGGCCCCGGTCGAATCCCGGGACGGGCCCCGGGCCCGTCCCAGCGAGAGGAGTGACCGCACCATGCCACGCGGATCCAACGCCAAGCGGGAACGGCAGTACGAGCACATCAAGGAGAGCGCGCAGGAGCGCGGGGTCAGCGAGGAACGGGCCGAGGAGATCGCGGCCCGTACGGTCAACAAGGCACGCGCCCGCGCCGGGGAGTCGAGGAACGCGAGCCGTACCTCCATCGAGGACATCTCGTCCTCCCGGCGCGGCGGTCTGCGCTCCCACAGCGGAGCGGAGGGGCCGACCCGCGACCAGCTCTACGAAGAGGCGAAGAAGAAGAACATCCACGGCCGGTCGCACATGACGAAGGCCGAGCTGGCACGGGCGGTCGGCCGCTGAGGTCACGCCGTCCGGGCCCGGGCCGCATCAGCCGCTCCAGGTCCAGTCGGCCACCTCGGGCAGGTCCGTGCCGTGTTCACGGATCCAGGCGTGATGGCGGGTGCGGACATCCGCCATCGCCTGGCGCACCGCCACGGCGCGGACACCGAGGCCGGGCACCCGGTCGATGACGTCCATGACCAGCCGGTAGCGGTCCAGGTCGTTGCGGACCACCATGTCGAACGGCGTCGTGGTGGTGCCCTTCTCCTTGTAGCCCCGCACATGCAGCTGCGCATGGCCCGCGCGCCGGTAGGCGAGCCGGTGGATCAGCCAGGGATAGCCGTGGTAGGCGAAGATCACGGGGGTGTTCCTGGTGAATATCGCGTCGTACTCGGAGTCCGGCATTCCGTGCGGGTGCTCCTCGCGGGGCAGCAGCCGTGCCATGTCGACCACATTGACCACCCGTACCGCCAGTTCCGGCAGGTGCCTGCGCAGCAGATCGGCGGCGGCCAGTGTCTCCAGTGTGGGTACGTCACCGGCACAGGCCAGCACCACGTCGGGTTCGCGGCTGCCGTCCTCCGTACCCGCCCATTCCCACACTCCCGCGCCGCGGGCGCAGTGCGCGCGGGCCTGGTCGAGGGTGAGCCAGTCGAAGGAAGGCTGTTTGCCGGCCACGATCACATTGACGTAGTCGCGGCTGCGCAGCGCGTGGTCGGCGACGGAGAGCAGGGTGTTGGCGTCCGGCGGCAGGTAGACCCGGACGACCTCGGGACTCTTGTTGAGGACGTGGTCGACGAAGCCCGGGTCCTGGTGGGAGAACCCGTTGTGGTCCTGGCGCCAGACGTGCGAGGTGAGCAGGTAGTTGAGCGAGGCGATGGGACGGCGCCAGGCCAGCCGACGGGAGGTCCTGAGCCATTTGATGTGCTGGTTGACCATCGAGTCGACGATATGGGCGAACGCCTCGTAGCAGGAGAAGAGGCCGTGCCTGCCGGTGAGCAGATATCCCTCCAGCCAGCCCTGGCACAGGTGCTCGGAGAGCACCTCCATGACGCGTCCGTCGCGGGAGAGGTGCTCGTCGGTCGGCAGCATCCGTTCCTGCCATGCCTTGGCGGTGGCGCCGTAGAGGGCGTCGAGCCGGTTCGAGGCGGTTTCGTCGGGGCCCACGACGCGGAAGTCGCGGCGCTCGGCGGTGGCGGCCATGACGGCCTCCAGCAGACCGCCGAGCACCCGGGTCGGCTCGTGCAGCACGGTGCCGGGCTTGTCGACCTCCACGGCGTGGTCGTCCAGCGGCGGGACGGGCAGATCGCGCAGGAGCAGACCGCCGTTGGCGTACGGGGTCGAGCCGAGCCGGGCGTCGCCCTCGGGCACACAGGCGAGCACCTGGGAGCTGGGCCGTCCCGACGCGTCGAAGAGTTCCTCGGGCCGGTAGGAGCGCATCCACGCCTCCAGCTGCCGCAGGTGGTCCGGATTGTCCCGGACCCCGGCCAGCGGGACCTGATGGGCGCGCCAGGTGCCCTCGACGGGGACCCCGTCGACCTCCACCGGGCCGGTCCAGCCCTTGGGGGTGCGCAGCACGATCATCGGCCAGTGCGGACGGCCGGTGCCGCCGCCGGTGCGGGCGGCGGCCTGGAGTTCCCGGATCCGGTCGACGGCCCGGTCCATCGCGGCGGCCATCGCCCGGTGGACGCCGATCGGGTCGTCGCCGCCGACGTACAGGGGGTCGTGCCCGTAGCCGCGCAGCAGGGCGTCGAGCTCCGTCTCGGGCAGGCGGGCGAGCACGGTCGGGTTGGCGATCTTGTAGCCGTTGAGGTGGAGGACCGGGAGGACGGCGCCGTCGTGCACCGGGTCGAGGAACTTGTTGGAGTGCCAGGACGCGGCGAGCGGTCCGGTCTCGGCCTCGCCGTCGCCGATGACGCAGGTGACGAGCAGGTCGGGGTGGTCGAAGGCGGCCCCGTAGGCGTGGGTGAGGGCGTAGCCGAGTTCGCCGCCCTCGTGGATGGAGCCGGGTGTCTCCGGTGCCACATGGCTGGGCACCCCACCGGGGAAAGAGAACTGCTTGAACAGCAGGCCCATGCCTTCGGCGTCGCGGCCGACGTCGGGATACGTCTGCGAGTAGCTGCCCTCCAGCCAGGAGTTGGCGAGGACGGCGGGTCCGCCGTGGCCGGGGCCCCAGACGCAGAGGCCCTGGACGCCGCGGGATCTGATGACCCGATTGAGGTGGGTGTGGACCAGGTTCAGCCCGGGTGAGGTGCCCCAGTGGCCGAGCAGACGCGGCTTGATGTCCTCCCGGGCGAGCGGCCGGGTCAGCAGCGGGTTGGCCATCAGGTAGATCTGGCCGACGGCCAGGTAGTTGGCGGCCCGCCAGTGGGCGTCGAGTGCCGCGATCTCCTCGTCGGACGGGGCGGACGTGGCTGCCCGGCCGAGGGCGTTGCTCATGGGTGTCTCCAGACGAGAGGCCCCCGTCGCGGGGCGGGCGGGACTATGCGGCGACGCGGGCCCAGGCCGTGTCGCCGACGGGCTCGGGGCCGTACCAGACCGTGGTCGCGTTGCAGAATGCGCGGATGCCCTGCCCGGCGAGTTCACGTCCGTAGCCGGAGCGCTTGACACCGCCGAAGGGCAGCGCGGGATGGGAGGCCGTCATGCCGTTGAAGAAGACTCCGCCGGCCTCTAGATCGCGTACGCAGCGACGTGCCTCGTCCGGGTCGCGGGTCCATACGTTGGAGCTGAGGCCGAAGGGGCTGTCGTTGGCGAGCGCCACGGCTTCGTCCAGCCCGCCGACGCGGTAGAGGGAGGCGACGGGACCGAAGGTCTCCTCGCGGTGGATGCGCATGGCGGGGGTGATCCCGGTGAGGACGGTGGGGGCGTAGAACCAGCCGCGCTCCAGTTCCGGGGCCAGACCTTCGGGCCTGCCGCCTCCGCACAGCGCTCGCGCGCCCTGCCGTACCGCGTCGTCGACCAGCTCCTCCAGGTCGGTGCGGCCCTGTTCGCTGGCGAGCGGTCCGACGTCGGTGGATTCCCGCATCGGGTCGCCGACCGTCAGATTGCTCATGCCCACGGTGAACCGCTCGGCGAACTCGTCGTACACCTCCGTGTGCACGATGAACCGTTTGGCGGCGATGCAGGACTGCCCGTTGTTCTGCGCCCGCGCGGTCACGGCGGTGCGGGCGGCCCTGGCGACGTCCGCCGACGGCATCACGAGGTACGGGTCGCTGCCGCCCAGCTCCAGGACGGTGTGCTTCACCTCGTCGCCGGCGATCGACGCGACCGAGCGGCCGGCCGGTTCGCTGCCGGTGAGGGTGGCCGCGGCGACCCGGCGGTCACGCAGGATCGCCTCGACCGCCCCGGATCCCACCAGCAGGGTCTGGAAGCATCCCGCCGGAAAGCCGGCCCGGCGGAACAGGCCCTCCAGGTACATCGCCGTCAGCGGGACGTTGGAGGCGTGTTTGAGCAGGCCGACGTTGCCCGCCATGAGGGCCGGGGCGGCGAACCGTACGACCTGCCAGAGCGGGAAGTTCCACGGCATCACGGCGAGCACGGCGCCGAGCGGCCGGTAGTGGACGTAGACCCGGGAGGCGCCGGAATCCTGCACATCGGCCGGGGACGGATGCTCGTCGGCGAGGAGTTCCTCCGCGTGGGCCGCGTACCAGCGCATCGCCTTGGCGCACTTGGCGGCCTCCGCGCGGGCCGCCTTGACGGGTTTGCCCATTTCGGTGGTCATGGTGCGCGCGATGTCCTGCTGGTCCTCGTCGAGCAGCCCGGCGGCCTGGTTCAGCAGCCGGGCCCGCTCGGCGAATCCGGTGGTCCGGTACTCCCGGAACGCGGTGTCGGCGGCGTCCAGCCGCTGCTCGACCCCCGCCTCGTCGAGCGCGTCGAATGTTCTGAGGGTTTCGCCGTTCGCGGGATTGACCGTCGCGATGGGCATGGCCGTGTCCTCCTTGCTCGGTTCTTCGACCGTGCCGTGCCGTGCGCCGCGCCGCAACGCGAACCACGCCGGGCGGATACCCGGCCGGCGCGGTCCGTGCGTGCGGTGTGCGCGTCGTCCGCGCCGGGAGGGGGAAGCGTTCAGCGGGTACGGATGGCGGCGGTACCGGTGGCCCGTCTCAGACGAGAGCGGGGTCGCATGCCGTCGCGGACTCGGCGACGGGGACGGCGGCCGCGGCGGGCGGGCGCCGGGACTCGCGCACACCGGGCAGCGGGGAGAACGGCACCAGGTCGACGCTGTGCGGCTCCTGGGCGTACCGGGTGAACCAGACGACCTTGCCCTCGGCCGTACGGCAGGTTCCCCAGCTGTCGCTCAGGGCCATGACACGGCTCAGGCCACCGCCGCCGTTGCTGAGCAGCCGCGGCATCCCGGAGCCGTTGTCGGCGACGGAGACCGTGAGATGCCGCCCGGACCAGCGGAGTTCGACGACGCAGTTGTTGTCGTCACCGACATGCCGGTGGACATTGGTCAGCAGCTCCTCCACACCCCGGCACACCGGCTGGATGTGGAGTTCGAGACGCCAGTGGCGGAGGTGCGCGGCGATTATTCGTCGCAGCTGGGACACACGCTCTGCCGAAACCTGGAATTCGACCAGATAGTGCCGGTCGAGTGGAACGGTCATCGTCGAGGCTCCTCACATCGAGGCCCACTGACTTCGCCCCGTTGAACAACGACCCCCGAACACGAACAGTGAGCAGATGTCACTTCTGGGTCACTCCACAGGGTGACCCGGCAGCACCGGTCGCGCAACACAGGGGACGAGCGCCCAGGTCACAGGAGATACGGCAGCAGCGTGTCCGGGGTGAGCGGCAGGCTGCGCAGCCTGATGCCGGTGGCGTGCCGGACGGCGTTGCCGATGGCCGCCGCGGCACCGACGATGCCGATCTCGCCGATGCCCTTGCTGCCCATCGGGTTGAGATGCGGATCCTCCTCGTCGATCCAGTGCGCCTCGATCTCCTGCACATCGGCACAGGCCGGCAGATGGTAGGAGGCGAGATCGTGCTCGGTGAAGTCGCCGAAGACGGGGTCCATGGTGGAGGCCTCGGTCAGCGCCATGCCGATCCCCATGGTCATGCCGCCGATGAACTGGGAGCGTGCGGTACGGGAGTTGAGGATGCGTCCGGCGGCGAAGACGCCGAGCATCCGGCGCAGTCGCACCTCTCCGGTCCGTCCGTGCACGGCGACTTCGGCGAAATGCGCACCGAACGCGTGGCGTGCGTACGGGGATTGCCCGGCGGTCTCCTGCTGGGTGTCGGCGGTGACGGTGAGCCCGTCGGCGGGGACCGGGCCGGTGCTCTCGCGCAGCTGGTGCAGCAACAGGGTGGACGCCTTGTGCACGGACCAGCCCCAGGAGGCGGTGCCCGATGAGCCGCCTGCCAGTGGGGCGTCGGGCAGTTCGCTGCTGCCGATGTCGATCCGGACGTTCTCCACGGGGGTGCCCAGGACGTCGGCGGCGATCTGCGCGAGCACGGTGCGGGCGCCGGTGCCGATGTCGGTGGCGTTGATCCGGATGCGGTACGAGCCGTCGGGGGCCGCGTGTGCCGAGGCGCTGGAGGCGGCGATGTACACGGGGTAGGTGGCCGCGGCGACGCCCGTGCCGAGCAGCAGTGGCCCCTCCTCACGGATCGCGGGGCGCGGATCGCGGTCGTACCAGCCGAAGCGTGCGGCACCCTTCTCCAGACAGGTGGCCAGGCCGCGGCTGCTGAACGCGCGTCCGGAGTCCGGTTCGTTCGCCGGGTCGTTGCGGATGCGGAGTTCGACGGGGTCCATGCCGAGGGCCGAGGCGAGTTCGTCCATGGCGGATTCGAGCGCGTACATGCCCGGGGCCTCGCCCGGTGCGCGCATCCAGGAGGGGCTCGGCACGTCCAGGGCGACCACCCGGTGGGTGGTGCGGCTGGTGGCGGAGCCGTACATGATCCGGGTCGGTACGGCCGCCTGCTCCACGAACTCCTTGATGGTGGAGGTGTGCGTGATGGTCTCGTGGTCGACCGCGGTGAGGGTGCCGTCGAGTTCGGCGCCGAGCCGGATGTGCTGGATGGTGGGGGCGCGATGGCCGACCACGGCGGCCATCTGGCGGCGGGGCAGCGCGATCTTGACGGGGCGCCCGGTGTGCCGCGCGGCCATGGCGGCCAGGACGGTCTGCGGGCGGGGGGTGCCCTTGGACCCGAAGCCGCCGCCGACGTGCTCGGAGACCGCGGTGATCTGCTGCGGCCGGAGTCCGAAGGCGGTGGCGAGGCTGTCGCGGACCGTGGTGGAGCCCTGGCTGGAGTCATGGACGGTCAGATGTCCGTCGTCGTCCCACTGCGCCGTCGTGGCGTGCGGCTCCATGGGGTGGTTGTGCAGGGCGCCGATGGTGTAGGTGGCGTCGACCTGTACGGGTGCCGTGGCGAAGGCCCGGTCGGTGTCGCCGCGTTCCCGGACGGCGGGGTAGCCGCCGTTGACCGTCTGAGGGGTGTACAGGCCGGGGTGGTCCTCGGTCAGCAGGACATCGTGCCCGTCGGTCTCGTACGTGATCCGCAGTGCCCCGGCCCCGGCACGGGCGCTCTCCGGACTTTCGGCGACCACGAGCGCGACGGGCCAGCCCCGGTGCGGGACCCGGTCGTTCTGGAGGACGGCGAGGGTCGGGTCGTCGGGCTCCTTCAGCCGGGGGGCGTTGTCATGGGTGAGCACGGCGTGCACACCCGGCAGGGCCAGGGCCTCGTCCGCTCGGATGGCGTCGACCCGGCCGCGGACGATCGTGGCGGGGACGGGCCTGCCGTACAGACACCCCGGCGGGGTGTGCTCGGCGGCGTAGCGGGCGGTGCCCGTGACCTTGTCCCGGCCCTCACGGCGGACGACGGGGGTGCCCAGTGGTGACGGGGCCTGGCTCATGACGGGGTCCTCACGGCGGGGGTCGGCGTCGGTGCGGTTGTTGCTCAGCTGTCGGCGGGGCGGCGTCGGTGCGGTTGTTGCTCAGCTGTCGGCGGGGCGGCGTCGGTGCGGTTGTTGCTCAGCCGTCGGCGGCGAGTTCGGCGAGTGCGTCGACGGCCAGGTTGCGGGCGAGGCCCACCTTGAACGCGTTTTCGCGCAACGGACGGGCCTCGGCGAGTTCGGCGTCCACCGCCCGCTCGAAGGTCTCGCCGGTGGCCGGTGCGCCCCGGAGCACTCCCTCGGCGGCCTGTGCGCGCCAGGGCCGGTGGGCGAGCCCGCCGAAGGCCAGCGCGGCATGCTCGATCCGGCCCCCGCGGACGCTCAGTACGGCGGCGACGGATGCGAGGGCGAAGGCGAAGGAGGCGCGGTCGCGGGCCTTGCGGTAGAGGGAGACAGCACCGTCCGGTCGCGGCGGCAGGACCACCTCGGTGATGAGTTCGCCCGGCCGGATCTCGGTGTCCCGGTCGGGGGTGTCGCCCGGCAGGCGGTGGAATCCGGTGGCGGGCACCGTCCGCCCGCCGTCCGGCCCGTGCAGGTGGACGGTGGCGTCGAGGGCGGACAGGGCGACGGCCAGGTCGGACGGGTGGGTGGCGACGCAGTGCGCGGAGTGGCCGAGTACGGCGAGATCGCGCTGGGCGCTGTCGAGGGCGGGGCAGCCGGCGCCGGGTTCCCGCTTGTTGCACGGCTTGGAGGTGTCCTGGAAGTACGGGCAACGGGTGCGCTGCAACAGGTTGCCACCGGTCGTGGCGGTGTTGCGGAGCTGCCCGGAGGCGCCGGACAGCAGCGCCTGGGACAGGACGGGGTAGCGGGTGCGTACCGAGGGATGGGCGGCCAGGTCGCTGTTGCGCACGGTCGCACCGATCCGCAGACCGCCGTCCGCGGTATCGGTCACCTGGTCCAGCGGCAGCCGGCTGATGTCGATGAGCCGGTCCGGGGCCTCGACCCCGAGCTTCATCAGGTCGACGAGGTTGGTACCGCCGCCGAGGAATACGGCACCGGGGTGGGCGGCGCTCTCCTGGACCGCTTCCTCGGTGGACCGGGCGCGGAGATAGGCGAAGGGCTTCACGGCGCCACGTCCTCGATCGCCTCGACGATACGGGGGTAGGCACCGCAGCGGCACAGGTTGCCGCTCATCCGCTCCCGGATCTCGTCGGCATCGAGCGGCACCGGGGCCGATACGGGTGCACTGCGGGCGGTGGCATGGGACGGGAAGCCGTCCGCCGCCTCGCCGAGCATGCCGACGGCCGAGCAGATCTGACCGGGAGTGCAGTAGCCGCACTGGAGGGCGTCGCGGTCCAGGAAGGCCTCCTGGAGGGGATGGAGCCGGTCGCCGTCGGCGAGGCCCTCGACGGTGGTGATGGCGGCGCCGTCGTGGGCGACGGCGAGCAGCAGGCAACTGTTGGCGCGGCGGCCGTCGACGATGACGGTGCACGCCCCGCACTGTCCGTGATCGCAGCCCTTCTTCGCACCGGTGAGGCCGAGGTGCTCGCGCAGGGCGTCCAGGACGGTGGTGCGGTGATCGAGCGTGAGCGTCCGCTCGGTTCCATTGATCTGCAGTGTCAGGGTGGAACGGTCACCGGTTGCTCCCGGCTGTTGCGCACCGTCGTCCCGCCCGCGAGAGGGGTCCACGCACTCGCACCTTTCAGGGGTGGCCTTTTGTCCGTTTTCTACCAGACATGCGATGGTTTCCCGCTTCATTGCTCCGCCGCCGGGCCGTGGCCCGTCGGCCTGTCGGCCCATCGGTCTACCGGGTCGCCAGGCGCAGCCTCACCTCTTCTTCCTGGTCGCCGGAGACGGCCCCGACGACCGTTACGTCGAAGGCGTGGGCCAGGCTCTGCCGGAGCCGTTCCACCGCCCAGTAACCGCCCTGCACATCGACGCTCACGGGCGCGCCGAGCGCGACCGGCCCCGAGACCACCCGCGCCTCGGTGACGTCGACGGTCACCACCCACGCGGTGGGACGCTTCCCCGCAAGGTTCTGCGGGACGTCGGCCGAGGCCCGGTCGGTGGTGAACGCGGCCCGCAGCACATCGAAGACCATCCGCGCGTCGGCCTTCTCGCACCCACTGATGACGACCGAGACCTCCTGGCCGTACCCGCTTTCCGGCGTCTGCTTCTCCTTGATGGTGTTCACCGCGGTTCCTTCCGCTCGGTGTTCCACATTCGAGGATGCCTCCAGACTCTCCCCGTGGCAGGGCGACGGCGACACGAGGCCGCCCGCGTGCGGACGCGGTGAACGCCACGACACCCGTGGCCCACCGAAACGCTTTCTATGTCATATCCACTTAAAACATGAATTCATGGCAATTACCGAGTGAGGTCTCCGCCTCGGGGTATCCGGCAAGCATGGACGTTTCGAACGCAGACCTGAGCTCACTTGCCCTCACCGTCGCCGACGGCCGCGGCGCGACCGGTTCGGTGATGGGCATTGTCGGAGTGGCGCTGGTGGGCGTGCTGATCGGGGCGGTCTGGCTGGGCAGGCGGCGCCGGGCCGAGGAGCTGCCACCACCCAGACCCGACGAGCAGCCACCACGGCCGGACCACCGCACCCACATCGAGGAACGCGATGTGCACGGCGACGACCACTTCCCGCCCGACGGCCGGGGGCTCTCCCCCTACGAGCTCGGTGACCACGGGAGCGAGACCATCCACCGCGAGACCGACGAGCGACGCGACTGACCCCGCGGCCCTGCCCGCAGCGGTCCACGGGGAAGCGCGTCGCGTGTTGCGGGGGCGACCGCCCCCGGCGAGGCTGGTGAGGGCCCGAAGGCCACGGGCGGACCCAGACCTCGGAACCGACGAAGGCAGTAGGACCATGACCGGAAGCCACCCGGGGAAGGCGTCGACACCGGCGCCGCTGACCGATCTGCTTTACACGTTCGCCCCGGCGGCACACCTCGTGCTGGCCGGGGCGTTCGTTTATCGGCACCCTCGGGCGTATAACGGCATAAGACGTTCA
>NZ_JBEXPH010000243.1:0-10417 GCF_040611955.1 Streptomyces sp. NPDC006510
CTTCAGGAGTCCACACAACCCCCGATGATCACGCGGTGGCCGTACGCGTTCCCAGCCGGGTCTACCAGCATCGCGAAACCAGACTGGAGTACTAGCCGTCCGAACACCCCTGTGACCCCGTCACGTTCGACGGGGCCACGCGCGGGACGCCAAGCCCCCTGGACGTTCCGGGACGGCTTGAACTGCCTCTCGTGCGCCACCTGCAAAACTCCGGCCGGCCCCGCCGAAGCCGGGCGCTTGCCCGTGCCGCCGTCGGGCAAGGCCACAGTCATCCGCGCAGCTCTATCCCGGGTAGGGGTCGTAGCAGTCGAGAGCGGGGTTGTAGAGAACGCTCCAGGTCTTGGCCCCGATGATTCCGTCCTTGGTCAGGCCGTGACACCCCTGGATCCACTTGATCTTGGTGCGCGTCCCGCTGCCGAAGATGCCGTCGACGTTCAGTTTGGGCACACCGCCCCAGACGTTCGACAGGCACTGGGCCTGCTTCACGGCCACTCCCGTGTTGCCGTACTGAATGGTCGGTCGGTAGGTCGACGAAGCGTAGGCACAGCCTCCGGGCACGGCACTGGCCGATGGCGCACTGACGCCCAGGACTCCGGCAGCGAGTACAACGGCACCCAGGACGGACATGATCCGGTGTTTCATGGCACCTTCCCCCACTCAAATGATCACTCTGTGTGATAATTCGTGACTGTAAGGACGTGAAGGTTCCCTGTCGACAGTGCCGGGTCGAAGTTCAGCCAGCACCTTTGCCCCGCGCGCCGCCTGCTGGGCAGGAGCGGCAGAGACGGACCGGTCCACACGTTCGAACCTCCCCCAGCCCACACCGCCCCGAGGCGGCGCGCCCGGTCGAGCAGTACGCTCCGGCGCCAGGCCGGGAACTGCTCCGCTACGCCCCGTGGAGCCTGTCGTGCCTGGCCCTGGCCGCGCCCTGCACGAACGTCGCCAGCAGTCGAGCAGCAGCCCGCCTCCGGCCCACACGACCGCTGATTTCGAAATGGTGAGGACGAGCAGGCACGCGGTCGCGGCGTACGTGATCAGCACCACTGCGGTCGGCGGTATCCGATACCACCATGGCCGGGTCACTGGTACTCCCACATGTTCTCGGGCTGACGGGGCCTCATCCGCGGGCATCTGCCTGTACAGCGGCAACGCGGGCCCACATCTCCGCAAGGCTCAACGCCTGTTCGGCATTGATGGAAAAGTCGAAGTGGCTCAACAGCCACTGCTGCCACTCCGACAGATCATTCAGCGACCGCGTGTTGGCGAGCTTCCGGGCAGCCTCCCGCTCCCCGGTAGTCACCTTGAACGCGCCTGCGACAACCGCCCAGTAATAGGCTTCGCTCGGCAGCGACGCTATGCGGTTCAGGCTCCGGCGCCGAGTTCCCCCAACTTCCCGCGCTTACTCCCGACATCAGTTCGAGAGCAGCCCAGCGGCGAGACTGGCCGGATATCGACGAGGCCCCCGCCGCTCCGCACGGCGCAGCGGCGTGCGCACGGCACACCCGTTCCGGCACGCTACCCGCAACTCCTAAACCGGGGCTCTCCTCGAATCCCCGGAAGACCTTCTGCTCACTTCTCGCATCCGAATCAGCATGCCCGTCCTCTGGCCCGGCCCCGGACTCACAGACACCCGGCCGTCGTCGACTCAACGGCGAAGAACCTCGTGTCCGTGAGAGCGGATACGAGACGGCGTCGGCAGTTCCCGCCCGGTGACTCTCAGCGTGCGAAGACCGGGCCGGCACAGGATGGTCCGCGGATCGGCGCAGTCGGGACGGGGGGCGCCGGTGCGGAGCGGGGCGCGGCCGGTACCGGCCTGGAGGATCGCGGTGGCCCGCGGGACGGGGCCGGGGCTCACGGCGGTGGAGTCGCGTGTGCGGCTGAATCGGCCACGAGACCAAGATCACGGATGTGCTGGGGACCCCGCATGGGGGACTGTCCCCCATATCCTCGGCCCCCTGACCGGTGAGGTAGAGGGGCGCACGGAGCGCCGCGGCGTCGGAGGACGACCGGTCGCGGCCGTGCCGCCCGACGAGGCAGGTCAGCGGCGTGCGCGGCTGAGGGTGCGACCGGGTGCCGTCCGGCCGAGGGGCGTACGAGCAGGTGGTCGGCCCAGCGGTATATGGGGGCATGCACGACGCACCATGGGGGACGCACGACCCCGGCCGCCACTACACGGCCCGGTCTGCCGCGCTTGCTTGTCGTGCAGGCCCGCAGGGCTTGGCCGGTCGCCCGATTAGCGTAAGCACGCGGCGGCCTGATCGGCCGTCCGATCGCACAGCGCTGCTACGGCCTGTGCAACCTCCGCCCGGTCGCGCCCGCCGACGAGCACGGAAGGCAACTCGTCGGCGGCCTGCGAACAGGACGGCGTGCGCAACGGTGTCCGGTCCGGTGTGCGCTCCGGCCGCGGGAGACCGGCTCGTCGAGGCGCGGGAGCCATCCGTGGGGGTGTCTTCGCCCGCCCCACGAGTGGTTGTCCCAAAGGAACTTGGGGGATCACCCCGCATCCGCCGTCGCTGCGGCACCCGCTCTACTGGTGTCCGGCCGGCGGGTTCCCGCGGTGACGTCCCGAGGGAGCGCCGCCGGTCCGAACTCGACTCGTGTCCCACAGCCAACAGGTGCCGTACGACAAGACATACAGGAGCGCACGACATGCGGACCTCTCTGGGTATCGACTCCGTTGCACGGAGTGTGTACATCTCGATGGTCGACCGGCCCGGCGCGGAGGTGGCCGAGCTGGCCGCGCAACTGAAGGAGACCGAGGAAACGGTCCGGGGCGGGCTGGAGCGGCTGTCCGCCCTGCTGCTCGTCGTTCCGGGGGACTCCGCCAGCGGCTGGCGGCCGATCGATCCGGAGGTCGGACTGGCAGCGATGCTCACCCGGCAGCAGGAGGAATTAGCCCGCCACCGGCTCCAGGTGGAGGGCAGCCGACTGGAGGTGACGCGGCTGCTGTCGGAGCGCGGGCGCGGCGGACGGGAGAGCGTTCCGGACGTCAAGTGGCTGGCCGGCGCGGACGCCGTGTGGCGGCACATCACCTCTCTCGCCGATGAGTGCGCGAACGAATGGCTGACCGTCGGACCGGCCGAGCGGCCGGACGCGGCGGCCTTCGAGGCCGGCCACTCGCTGGACGAAATCCTGCGGCGACGCGGTACGCCCGCTCGCGCCATCGTGTTGGAGAGCGTCCGCAACGACCCCGAGGCGACGGAGCGCCTGCGCCGGAACGAGGAGTGCGGCGGCGCCGTCCGCACCCTGCCGTCGCTGCCGGTGTGGATGATCGTCTCCGACCGCAGGCACGCCGTCGTGCCGGTCACGAGCGGCCGCAGCGTGGTCGGCGCGATGGCGTGCGGCGTCGAGTCGGTCACGGAAGCCTTCGCGACCCTGTTCGCCCGGCTGTGGAAGGAAGCCCTGCCGCTCGCGGAGGCACGCCCCCGTACCCGCGGCAACCTCTCCCTCCAGGAGCAGCACGTGCTCCGGCTGTGGGCGCAAGGGCTCACGGACGCGGCGGCGGCCCGCCGGATGGACGTCTCACTGCGCACGGTGCGCCGGCTCTCGGAGAAGCTGACCGACCGGTTCGGTGCCCAGAGCCGGTTTCAGCTCGGCGCCCTCGCGATCGCCAGCGGCGGCATCCGCGCCGAGGACATGGCCTGAACCGTCCCATCTGGCGTGACCGGGCCGTGAAGGGGCCGGACCTCGGCGACGGGGTCCGGCCCCTTCACGGTGTGGCACCGGGCGGGTCACCCGGCCGGTGCGAACTGCGCCGTGATCGCCGCCATCATCAGGTCGGCGATGCCCTGGGCGAGTTGCGCCGGGGTGGGCGAGTCGAACACGGCTCGCACCGGCACATCGACCCGCAGCGCCTTCCGCAGCCGGGAGGCCACCTGCGTGGCGAGCAGCGAATGCCCGCCCATTTGGAAGAAGTTGTCGTGCACGCCGACGCGGTCGATGCCCAGCAGCTCCTGCCACACGGCGGTGACGGTCCGCTCGACGGCGTTGCGCGGCGCCGTGTACTCCCTCCCCAGATCCGGCCGCTGGTGGTCCGGCACCGGCAGGGCCGCCCGGTCCACCTTGCCGTTGGCGGTCAGTGGGAGGCGCTCCAGCGTGACGAATGCCGCCGGGATCATATAGTCGGGCAGGAACCGCCCCAGGTGGGCGTGGAGATCCGCGGTGCTCGGCGCGTCCGCGCCGGTGGCCACGAGATACGCCACGAGCCGCTTGTCGCCGGGCGTGTCCTCGCGGACGATCACACCGACCTCGCCGATGCCGGGGTGGGTCAGCAATGTGGACTCGACCTCGCCGAGCTCGATGCGGTTGCCGCGGATCTTCACCTGGTTGTCGATCCGCCGCAGGAACTCGAGCTGCCCGTCCGCCCGCCACCGCACCAGGTCACCGGTGCGGTAGACCCGGGTGCTCACTCCTTCGGCCTCGTACGCGGTGAACCTCTCCTCGGTCAGCTCCGGCCTGCCCCGGTAGCCGCGGGCCACCGGCACGCCCCCGATGAGGAGTTCGCCGGGCACCCCGACCGGCACCGGCCGGCCGTGCTGGTCCACCACGAACGCCAGGGCGTTGGAGACGGGCCGGCCGATCGGCGGGACCGCGTCGCCGGGTTCGACCACCGTCGAGGTGGCGAGGACCGTGGTCTCGGTGGGTCCGTAGTTGTTGACCACGCGGAACGGCAGCCGTGCCCGCGGCGGCATCCGCAGCCGGTCACCGCCGGTCAGCACGTAGTCGAGGGTGCTGTCCGCCGCCCACGGCAGCGCCGCCAGGGCCTCGAGCATCGGCGTGGACAGGAACGTGGCGTGGACGCGCTGCTCGCACAGCCAGTCCCGCAGCAGATGCGGGGTGAGCCGGACGGTCTCGGTGGTGACGCAACAGGTCGCGCCGCGGATCAGGCCGAGCCACAGCTCCCACGCCGCCGCGTCGAAACCGATCCCGGCCAGCAGCGCGATCCGCTGCCCGGGTTCCAGTCCGTACTCCCGCGCCGTCCAGTGCACCAGATTGACCACGCTGCGGTGCTCGACCTGGACGCCCTTGGGGCGGCCGGTGGAACCGCTGGTGTAGATCAGGTAGGCAAGGTGGTGCGGTGCGGCGGCCGGCCGGGGATCGGTGTCCGGCTCGCCGGCCAGCGTCGCGGTGTCCTCGTCGAGCAGCAGCAAGGGTACGTCCGAGGGCAGCCGGCCGGTGTGCGCGGAGCCGGTGAGGACGACCGGGGTCGCGGTGTCCCGCACCATGTACGCCAGCCGCTCCGCCGGATAGTCCGGGTCCAGCGGCACATACGGCGCCCCCGCCTTCAGGATGCCCAGCACGGCCGTCACCAGATCGGGGCCGCGCTCCAGACACACCGCGACCGGCATGTCCGGCCGCACTCCGTACCGAGTGCGCAGGTGGTGGGCGATCCGGTTGGCGCGCGCGTTCAGTTGGCCGTAGGTCAGCGTGCCCTGCGGCCCCTCGACGGCCACCGTGTCCGGCTGCTGGGCCGCCCGCTCCTCGAACAGGCCGTGCAGCGTGGCGGTGTCCGGGAAGGCGGCCGCGGTGTCGTTCCACTCGACCACCGTCCGCCGCCGTTCCTCGGCAGTGAGCAGGCACAGCCGGGACAGCCGTGCCGCGGGCTCGCGGGCCACCGTCTCCAGCAGTGTGCCCAGGTGGCCGGCCAGTCGGGCGACCGTGTCCCGTTCGAAGAGGTCCGTCCGGTACTCCAGGGCGCCGCGCAGTCCGCCGTCCACGTCCTCGGACATCACCAGGGTGAGGTCGAACTTGGCGTCCGGCAGCGCGACTGTGAACGGCTCCACGTCCAGCCCCGGGAGGCTCCAGCCATGCTCGTCCGGCGTGTTCTGGAACACGAACATCGTCTGGAACAGGGGGTTGCGGGACGGGTCCCGGTCGGGGGCGAGTTCCTCCACGAGGCGTTCGAAGGGCAGGTCCTGGTGGTCGTAGGCGCCGAGGGCGGTGTCCTTGACCCGGTCGAGGAGTTCGGTGAACGCCGGGTCGCCGGAGAGATCGGTGCGCAGGACGAGGGTGTTGACGAAGAAACCGATCAGTTCCTCCGTCTCGGCGCGGTTGCGGCCGGCGACCGGGCTGCCGACGGTCACGTCGTCCTGGCGGGCGTACTTGACCAGCAACACCTGGAAGGCAGCCAGCAGCACCATGTACAGGCTCGCGGTGCCGCTCCTGGCCGCCTTTTTCAGCCCGGCGGCCACTGCCGCGCTCACCTCGAACGTCACGGTGTCGCCGCCTCCGGGCCGCCCCGCCGGACGGCGGTGGTCGGTGGGCAGTTCCAGAGGTTCCACCCCGGCGAGCCGATCCCGCCAGTACGCCAGCTGCCCCTCCAGCACGTCACCGGTGAGCTGCTGTCGCTGCCACACGGAGAAGTCCGCGTACTGCACAGGCAGTTCCGTGTCCTCGGGCGGGATGCCGGTCGTCGCCGCCCGGTAACCCTCCCGTAGTTCGCGCGCCATGACCGGCTCCGACCAGCCGTCGCAGGCGATGTGGTGCACCGTCAGCAGCAGGTGTGCCTCCTCGTCGGCCAGCCGCACCAGGTGCGCGCGCAGCAGCGGTCCCGCCGCCAGGTCGAACGGGCGGGCGGCCTCCGCGCGGGCCAAGTGCCGTGCTGCCTCCTGTCGTTCCTCGGTGTCGGCGATGTGCCGCAGGTCGTGGACGGCCGTGTGCACCGGCGTCGGCGGATCGACGACCTGCGCCGGCTCACCGTCGTCGTCGGCGACGAACCTCGTCCGCAGGATCTCGTGCCGCGCCAGCATGCGGGTCAGCGCCGCGTCGAGGGCATCGGTGTCCAGCGCGCCGCTGACGCGCAGTGCGAAGGGTACGGCGTACTCCGCGCGTCCGGGCTCCAGTTGGTCGAGGAACCACAGCCGCTGCTGGGCGAAGCTCAGCGGCAGTGGCCCGCCGGTCCGGTCGGCCGACACGATTCGCTCCGCACCGGCCGTCCCGTCGGCAGCGAGCTCCGCCACGGCCGCGGCCAGCCCGACGACGGTGGGTGCCGCGAACAGCTCCCGCACCGGCACCTCCACACCCAGCGCGTCCCGCAGCCGTGACGTCACCTGGGTGGCGAGCAGGGAGTGGCCGCCGAGCTCGAAGAAGTTGTCGTCCACACGGGTGACCTCGGTGCCCAATACCTGGGACCAGGCCGCCGCGATCGCGCGCTCGACCGGAGTACGAGGGGCCGGACCGCCGGCCTCGGATGCGCGGGGCTCGGGCGCGGGCAGCTCCCGCCGGTCCACCTTGCCGTTCGGGGTCAGTGGCAGCCGCTCCAGCGCCACGAACGCGGACGGCACCATGAAGTCGGGCAGTTCACGGCGCAGCCGCCCGCGCAGGGCCTCGCCGCGCACCGTAGCGCCCGCTGCCGGGACGACATACGCGACCAGCCGCTTGTCGCCGGGGGCGTCCTCGCGGACGACGACGGTGGCTGCGGCGACGTCGGGGCCTGCCAGCAGCACCGCCTCGATCTCACCGGGCTCGATGCGGTGCCCGCGCAGCTTCACCTGGTCGTCCAGCCGCCCCAGGAACTCCAGTTGCCCGTCGGCCAGCCAGCGCACCCGGTCCCCGGTGCGGTAGACCCGGCGCGGTGTGCCGTCGACGTCGGCGGTCACGAACCGCTCCGCCGTCTGGCCCGGCTGCCCCCGGTATCCGCGCGCCAGCCCAGCGCCACCGACGAGGAGTTCGCCCGGCACCCCGGTCGGCACCGGCCGGCCGTACCGGTCCACCACGTACACGAAGGTGCCGCGCACCGGGCGGCCGATCGGCGGCACGGCCGTGCCGGTGACGACCTCGGCCGAGGTCGTCACCACCGTCGACTCGGTCGGCCCGTAGTTGTTGACGACGCGGAAGGGCAGGCGCAGCCCGGCCGGCAGGCGCAGCGCGTCACCACCGGTCAGCACGTACTCCAGGGAGGTCGGCTGCGACCAGTCGAGGGCCGCCAGCGACTCCAGCATCGGCGTCGAGACGAAGGTGCCCGTGACCTGCCGCTCGCTCAGCCAGCGCTGGAGCAGCGCCGGCGTCAGCCGCACCGTGTCGTCGGGTACGCACACGGTGGCACCAGTCGCCAGCGCGGGCCACAACTCCCACGCCGCCGCGTCGAACCCGACCCCGGCCAGCAGCGCGACACGCCGTCCCGGGGCCGCGCCGAAGGTGTCGGCCGTCCAGCGGACCAGGCCGACCAGGCTGCGGTGCTCGATCTCGACGCCCTTGGGCCGGCCGGTGGATCCGCTGGTGTAGATCACGTACGCCAGGTCGCCGGGGGACGCTGCGGGTTCCGGGTCGTGGGCCGGCAGGTCCGCGAGGGACGGCCAGTCCCGGTCGGTGAGGAACCGGCCGGGCTCGTCGGGCAGCCGTGGGGCCCAGGCGCTGTCGGTGACCACGAGCGCGGCCCGCGCGTCCGCGACCATGTGGGCGAGCCGGTCGGCGGGGTGCTCCGGATCCAGCGGCAGGTAGGCGGCGCCGGACTTGAGTACCGCCAGCAGTGCGGTGATCTGCTCGGGGCCGCGCTCCAGGCACACGGCGACCGCGGCCCCGGGACCGGCTCCGCGGAAACGCAGGTGCCGGGCGAGCCGGTTGGCCCGCGCGTTCAGCTCCCGATAGGTCAGTTCTCCGCCGGCCGAGAGCACCGCCGTCGTGTCCGGCCGCAGGGCGGCGCACTCCTCGACGAGCCGGTGCACCGTCGCCCCGGCCCCGGCTTCGGCCCCGGTGTCCGCGGCGGACGCCGTACCGCTCCACTCGGCCAGCACCCGGCGCCGCTCGGCACCGGTCAGCACCTCCAGCTCGGACAGTCGGCGCTCCGGGCCGGCGACCGCCGCGCACAGCAGCGTGGTGAAGTGCCCCGCCAGCCGCTCCGCCGTGTCCGGTGCGAACAGGTCGAGGGCGAACACCAGATCGCCGTCGAGCGAGCCGTCGGGCCGCTCGGTGAGAATCAGGGTCAGGTCGAACTTGGCCTCCTCCTCGCGGACGGCGAACGGCTCCACCGCCGCTCCGGGCAGCTGCCAGGCGTGCCCGTCAGGGGTGTTCTGGAGCACGAACATCGTCTGGAACAGGGGGTTGCGGGACAGGTCGCGGTCGGGGGCGAGTTCCTCCACGAGGCGTTCGAAGGGCAGGTCCTGGTGGTCGTAGGCACCGAGCGCGGCGTCCTTGACCCGGTCGAGGAGTTCGGTGAACGCCGGGTCGCCGGAGAGATCGGTGCGCAGGACGAGGGTGTTGACGAAGAAACCGATCAGATCCTCCGTCTCGGCGCGGTTGCGACCGGCGACCGGGCTGCCGACCGCGATGTCGTCCTGACCGCTGTACTTCGCCATCAGCAGCTGGAACACCGCCAGCAGCGACATGAACAGGCTCGCCCCCTGCCCCGCCGCCAGCCGCCGGGCCGCGCCGGCCACGTCGGCGGGCACCGAGAAGGACACCGTGCCGCCCCGGCCCGACCGCTCGGCCGGCCGCCGGTGGTCGGCCGGCAGTTCCAGCGGCCGTACTCCGGCGAGCCGCTCCCGCCAGTACGCCGACTGCCCCGCCAGCGCCGGACCGTCCAGCACCTCGCGCTGCCAGCTCGCGAAGTCCGCGTACTGGAGGCCGAGGGGGGCCGGGGTGCACGGCCGGCCTGCCATCGCCGCCCCGTACAGCTCGCCCAGCTCTTGAGCCAGGATGCCCTCCGACCAGCCGTCGGAGACGATGTGGTGCACCGTGAGCAGCAGCAGCCACTCCGTGTCGGCCACCCGCACCGCCACCGCACGCAGCAGCGGCCCGGTGGCCAGGTCGAACGGCCGTCCCGCCGCCTCGCGCAGCATCTCGCGCGCGGCGTCGGCACCGAGGTGCCGGGCGTCGTGGACGTCCACCGCCACCTCCCGCACGGCGTCGACGACCTGGAACGGACGTCCCGTGGCGTCCGCGACGAACCGGGTCCGCAGGATCTCGTGCGAGGCGGTCAGGGCTGTCAGCGCGGCACCGAACGCGTCCGGCGCGAAGTCCCCCTCGACCCGCAGCCCCACCGGGATCGCGTACTCGGCCCGGCCCGGCGCCAGCTGGTCCAGAAACCAGAGGCGTTGCTGCGCGAAGGACAGCGGCAGGGCACCCGCCGACCGGTCCGCCCGCGGGATCGCGGCGCAGGTCCCCGGATCCAGCGCGTCCACGGCCGTCGCCAGCAGCGCCGGCGTCGGCGCGTCGAACAGCGTCCGGTACGGCACGTCCACCCCGAGGTCCCGACGCAGCCGGGAGGCGACCCGGGCGGCCAGCAGGGAGTGACCGCCCAGCTCGAAGAAATCGTCGTCCGCGCCGACCTCGTCGACGCCCAGCAGCTCGGCCCAGATGCCGGCGACCGCCCGCTGCGTGGGTGTACGCGGCGCGGCGAACGCGGCGGTGACGTCCGGGCGGTGGCCCTCGGGCGCGGGCAGCGCCCGCCGGTCCACCTTGCCGTTCGGGGTGAGCGGCA
>NZ_JBEXPH010000244.1:0-10374 GCF_040611955.1 Streptomyces sp. NPDC006510
GCCGCCGGCATCCCAGGACCGGGCAGACCAAGCGTCGTACCTGGACGTGGATCACGACCTTTCGGCCGTCGACCGGCACATCCGCCACGGTCCGGCTGTGGTACCCGTGCACCTTCCCGTCAGCACCCCGCACACCGGGCAGGGCAAAGGAACATCCCGGGTCCGGGCCGCGATCCGGATCACCTCACCGCCATCCACCACCTCCTCGATGACCAGCGCCGCGAGCCCCGAAAACACTGTTCCCACAAGGGAGTTGGCATCGCACATGTGATGTCAACGAGACTCGTCACATGTCGTCACCACCGACTACGGAACAGAGCCGAACGTTTTACAGACCCCCTGCTCGCGGTCCCGGACAAGTTGGACGTCCTTGCGGCCCGCGGCGTCACCGCCCACTGACCAAAATCAAAATCGGGCCTGTTTGGAGGTCGTTTTCTCCCGGTTTTTCATCCTGCTATGCGGGCTTTGTTGGATAATGCTGGGTAGCGCCAGGAGATGGTGGTCTCTCCGGTGAGACGGCGGGCCATCAGGTCGGTCATGGCTTCGCATAGCGTATGTAGCGCAGCCTGCGATACCCCGGATCGTTCGGATCCGAACTCGGCAGGCTGACCATCCGCTGACGCAACGCACGGGCCTGGACCCGGTCACCGCGCCGGCGGGCCTTCGCCAGCAGATTCTGCAACTCCAGATAGGCCGGGTTCCTGGCCCGGCGCTTCCCTCGGGTGTACTCCGGAACAAGGACTGTCTCGACGAACCCGCCCAGCTTGTGCAGGTAGATGTTGGACAGGACCGGGGAGGCCACTCCGCCCTGCGGAGCTCCGGAGAGCGTGGCACCCCACTTCCAGTCCTCCAGGTATCGGCCTTGAGCATGTTGCGCACCAGCCGCAGAAACCGCTGGTCATGAGTTTTCTCGCCGAGGACCGACAGCAGAACCTGGTGGTCCCGGCTGCCGAAGCAGTCGGCGATGTCCCCCTTCGATGAACCAGGACGTCCCGGTCCAGGTGTGGTCCACCTCCCGCAAAGCGGTGTGGCAGCCACGGCGGGGACGGAATCCATGGGAGCGGTCGGAGAATGTCGGCTCGTAATATGCCTCCAACAGCAGGCGGATCACTTCACCGACGAGCTTGTCCGACCAGGTCGGCAGCCCCAACGGACGCGTCGTCCCGTTCTTCTTCGGGATATGGACACGCCGGACCGGACGGAAGCGGTAGCGCTCGTAGCGCATCGCCTCGATGTTCCGGCCGATCTTCCGCTGCGACATGGTAAGTGGGCGGTGTGGTACGGCCTCGCCCGGACGCTCCTCCCGGTGGGCGGGCTCGTTCGGGGTCATTGCCAGGGTTGGTGTCTGATGTCGATGACGTGCATGCCGGCCCTTGTGGCGGCGGTGATGCCTTCGTCGGTGTCCTCGTGGGCGAGGCATCGGGCGGGGTCGGTGCCCAGGAGGTGGGCGGCGCGCAGGTAGGCGTCGGGGGAGGGTTTGGGCTGGGTGACGTCGTCGCGGCCGACGACGGTCCAGGGGAGGTCGTCGAGTCCGACGACCTCCAGGCCGTGTCGGACGATGTCGCTGTAGTTGGCGGAGACGACGGCAAGGGCGGCGTGTCCGGCGGCGGTGCGGGCGGCGGTGGCGGCCGCGGTGATCGGTTTGATGCGGTCGGTGTTCGCGAACCAGTAGGCGCGGGCCGCTTGGACGAAGGTGTCCTCGGGCAGGGCGGCCGGTGGTAGGGCGAGACGCCGGCGCAGTTGGCCGGCGGTGAAGGCGGGTTCGGCGCATAGCCAGGCGAGAGTGACGGTGATGCCGTGGGCGGCGAGTGAGGCCCGCACCGCGCCGTTGTTGACGTCGGCGGTGTCGGCGAGGGTGCCGTCGAAGTCGAAGGCGTAGGCGTCGTACGCGGAGTGGCTTTCGGGTGTCGTCGTCGCCACCGTTCGTGTGGTCCCTTGCTGCTGGGGTCGGCTGCTCTGGTGACGGGTCATGGGGTGAAGTCCACCAGGAGGTGGGCCAGTCCGTGGACGACCCTGTGCGTGTGGGTCGGGACCTCGTTCGGGTCGGTGGCCAGTTCCAGGTCGGGGAAGCGGTGCAGCATCGTGGCGAGCAGGGTGCGCAGTTCGATGCGGGCGAGTTGGTCGCCGATGCAGTGGTGGGGGCCGTGGCCGAAGCTGAGGTGCTTGGCGGCATCGGGGCGGTGGGGGGCGAAGCGGTCGGGGTCGGCGAAGCGGTCGGGGTCGCGGTTGGCGGCGGGCAGGTGGAGGGCGACCCGCTCGCCTGCCCGGATGTGCTGTCCGGCGAGGGTGAGCGGTTCGCGGGCGACGCGCAGCAGGCCGAACTGCAGCACGGTCGCGTAGCGCAGGGTCTCCTCGATGACGCCGTCGACGAGGTCGGGTCGGCGGCGCACCGTGTCCCACAGGCGGGGCGGGCGCAGCAGGAGGAGGACGGCGAGGCCGATGACGTTGGCGGTGGTCTCGTGTCCGGCGATGAGGATGAGCTGCGCGAGGGCGGCGATCTCGTCGTCGGTCAGTGTCGTATCGGTGGCCTGGCTCTGGAGGAGGCCGGAGAGCAGGTCGTCGGCCGGCTCGGCGCGCCTGGTGCGGATCAGGCGCAGCAGGTAGGCCTTCATCTCGGCTTTGCTGGCCAGGAGTTGTTCCCGGGCGCGGTCGAGGGAGAGCAGTTCGGCGGTGAGGCGTTGGTACTGGTCGCGGTCGGTGAAGGGGACGCCGAGGAGTTCGCTGATCACCAGGGAGGGGACGGGCAGGGCGACCGTGGCCATGAGGTCCGCCGGGCGGGGCGCGGCGGCCAGGGTGTCGAGGTGCTGGTCGACGATGTCCTGGATCCGCGGGGCGAGAAGGTTCATCCGGCGGGTGGTGAACTGGCCGTTCACCAGGCGGCGCAGCCGGGTGTGTTCGGGCGGGTCGCTGGTGAGCAGGTCGGAGGGGCGCAGCGCGGCCATTTCCTCGGGGGTGATGAGGCTGGCTCGGACGTGGGAGTTGAGGTGCGGGCGCCGCGAGCTGAGCCTGGGGTCGGCGAGGGCGGCGCGGACGTCTTCGTAGCGGGTGACCAGCCAGCCCGGCGGCCCGTCGGGGAACGCCAACGGTGCCACGGGCAGCTCGGTGCGAAGGCGCCGGAACTCGGCGGGCGGGTCCACCGGGGAGGTTCGGTCGACGGGCAGGGGCCGCGGCGCCCGGTCGGGGCCGGGGGGCTGCGGCCCGTGGGTGGCCATCGCCTCTGTCCGGGGTCCGCTCACCATGTCTCGCCGCTGTCGCTGCCGGTCAGGGCCAGCAGGACCCAGATCTCGGTGAAGACCGGCGCGTCGAACAGCAGAGGTCGGGGTGCGACCTGGTCGGGCAGCGCGGTGAAGGCGCCGTCGGGTCCCTGCCGGGACACCAGGTGGGCCAGGCCGGCCCGCACGACGGCGTCCTCCTGCGGGCGCCGGCCCATGGCGGCCAGGGCGAGCAGCGAGTAGCAGGTGCTTGTGGTGTCACTGGCGTCGCCCGGCCGGTAGCCCCAGCCGCCGTCCTCGTTCTGCGCCTGCGCAAGGAACCGGTGGGTGGCGGCGCTCGCATCGGCGATACGCGCCTTGAGGGCGGTGCGGGTCGGCTCGGGCATCGAGTGCAGCGCCCACGTCGCCCGCCAGATCGTGTTCGCCTCGCTCAGGCTCCAGCTGCGCTCGAACGTACCGTCCTCGTGTTGCGCGTCCAGCAGCCAGCGGGCCGCGCCGTCCAGCAGGCCGCCGTGGTCGCTGCCGTTCCAGGCCAGCGCGCTGACCGCGCCCGCGGTCATGCCCGCCTCGGACGGGTCGCCCTTCACGTAGGTCGGGAACCCGCCGTCCCGCCCGACGATGCCCCGGAAGTACCCTCCGGCCCGCACCAGGGCGTCCCGGTGGCGTGCGGGGTCGACGGCGGCCAGGCACGCCGCGGCGTAGGAGCTGGCGTCCACGTCGCTGTGCCGCATGTCCTCGCCGAACGCCCACCCCCCGTCGGGCATCTGTCGGCCCATCAGGTAGTCGCACATACGGTGCAGCAGGCCGCGGTCCGCTCCCGCCCGGGACAGTGCCAGCCCTGCGGGCCCCGTGTTGAACACGTCCAGGTTCGACATGCTCGGCACACCGCCGTCCGGGTTGCGGCACGCCAGCACCGCAGCCACACCGGACTCGACCAGCCGGTGGCCGGGGGCGAATTCCTGAACGGCCAGCAGTGCCAGCAGGTGAGCGGCCGGGTAGTTCTCCCACACCGGCGCCCGGCTGGAGCCCAGCAGCTCCAGCAGCCGCTCGCGCTCCCCGTCACCGACCTGGCCGCCCGCCCCGAGGCCGTGCGCGACCACGACCCGCACGCTCAGCATGATCATCTCGATCCAGGTGACCGTGTTGTCCTCGTTGACACCGCCCCGCCCTGCCGCACGGTGCGGGCGCAGCATCGACCCATCGAACGGGACGGCGCCCGCCACGGCCAGGTACACGTCGAACAGCAGCCGCTTACGCGCCAGCGAGAAGTGGTCGAACCCAGCCAGCAACTCACCCCCGACCACATCGGAAACGATCCTGCGGCCTTCCAGAACCGCGTGCGCCAACGCCGCGTCGAACCCGCCAGCCTGCGCCTGCGGGGTGGCCAGATACTGCGCGAGCTCTCGCTCCTGGCGCCCACGACCGCCACGCCGGCGCAGCAGGACGAGCAGCAGCGCCGACTCCAGGGCCCGGCTGGTACACGGGCTGCGCACCGCACCGTCCGGTCCGACAGCCGCAGTCAAGCGCACGCACACCCGCTCCCGGGCGGCATCGAGCCCACCGGCCGCCGGATCCATCCCGTAGGCCGCGCCCGAGGCGGCCGTCTCGATCTCGCTTGCCGTCACCGTCAGCTCCCCACTCTCCCCGGTCCGCGCGGCCCAGCCCATGCCCGCGCGTATGGAAACGAGCGAAGCGCGTGCCACGACCAGGAAACCGGAGATCTTCGGATCTGGTGGGAAGACGACCGAGATGCAACGGCTGCCGAGCGATCCGTGTCCACCGCTGCCAACAACCGACCCCAGCGACCGCCCTCCCGGCACGCCCCGCGTGCACTGCGCAGCCTCCGGACGCAGGCTCCGCGCACAGCATCCGCGCCGCCCAGGCCGACCTGCTCGACGCTCTCCCCGAGAGCGCCTGTCCGACCTCGACGACCTGCGAGCCCGAGGCGTGCTCGGCTCCAGCCCAGCGGCGCCCCCGTCCCCTCGGCGGACCCTCGGAACCGGCGGCCGCGCCGACGAGGAACTGCCCCTCCATCCCGCCTGACGGGCCCGACCACGGGCCGGGTCAGGATCACGGTCCAGGCCCGGCCGGCCCTCAGTCAGGGGCGCCGCCCGCTGGGTACCGAACCGATGACGAGCACGACCAGGAGCACGGAGTCGACACCGCCCCTGCTTTCCGCCGAGCGGATCGATCCCGGCGCACTCCTGGGCGCTGCCCCGCCGGATCATCCGGCGGGGCTTTTCCGTCGTCCTACCCCTCCGCCCCGCCCTCGTGCTGCTTCTGGTCGTGGCGGGCGGCGAGTTCCGCGCCCCGGGCGAGGATCTTCTGTTCCAGGGCGTTCATTTCGGTGGGGGTGTACTCGCGGTCCTGGACGACGGCCCAGCCGACGTCGCCATCCGGCCCGGCCGCGGTGGTGATCCGCGGTTCGGCGGTGTCGGGGCGGGGCAGCGCGTGATGGCCCTGGTGGACGATGACGCCGTCGCGGGTAATGGTGAGCCGGTCGGGGCCGGCCTCCATCCACGGCGTCTCGACCGGGTCGGCCCCGTACAGCTCGGGCGGACCGGCGTACCAGCCTCCTGCGGCCCCTTCGGGCGCGATGTGGACCAGGCGCAGCTCCGTGCCGTCCTCGATGACTTCGTACAGCTCCGTCGTGCGCGGGCCGTGCACGGTCACCCGGGCCAAGGGAGTAGTACGCGTCGACAAGGTCGACACCGGTCGCTACTGCGTCACGATCGCGGACGGCATCGACTGGACCAAGAGCGTGCCGCAGGCCACCCTGGGCCCCGGCGCCAAGTGGAAGGGAGAAGTCCGAGTCGCTTCCGGGACTTCCGGCGTCTGCGGCCAGGACCCGCATGGGCGTAGGCCTGCACGCTGACCCCTCACGCCCAGCATTCCGTCACCCCACACGCCGCATTTCGTCGGTTCCCCGCTGGGCCGGGATCGCGGACTGCAGGAGGATGAGCCGGTCGGAACGCTGCGGATGACGGTCGTGCCGCCGGAGGGGCGGGGCCCCGGGGGCCGTACCCCCGGCCATGCCCCTTCGCAGGGGGTGGCCGGGAGCGGTTGAGGGCAGTAGTCCTCGCGGCGATTGGCTGGGGGACTACTACTGGGTGGCGCAGGGGTCGCAGCAGGAGGGGGCCGGTTCGACGCAGACGCTGACGGTGTCGGTGTTGTTGGTGGTGTCGGGGTCCTTTTCGTTGCCGGTGGCGATGGCGGTGTTGCTGATCAGGCCGGCCTTGGTGGCCTTGGCCCGCAGCACGAGGGTGGCGATGGCGCCGTCGGCCAGGTCCCCCACGGCCCACTGGCCGGTGGCCGGGTCGTAGCTTCCGGGGCCGGCGGCGGACAGGAAAGTGAGGCCGTCAGGGAGTTGGTCGGTGGCGGTGACGCCGGTGGCGTCGTTCGGTCCGGCGTTGTGGACGGTGATGCGGTAGGTCACCGTCTGACCGACGGTGACGGTGGTCGCGTCGGCTGCCTTCGTCACGATCAGGTCGGCAGCCGGTTTGACCTGTGTGACCTGCTCGTTGGAGGTGGAGGTCAAGGGCTCCGGCGTGTCGCCGAGCCGGTTCTCGTAGGAGGCGGTTGCGGTGTTGCTGATCTGCTTGCCGCCGCTGGCCCTGTCGATGGTGACCCGGTACTCCACCGTGGTCCCCGCCGGCACGCTTTCAGTGTTGACCAGGCTGCCCCCGTTCGCGGCGGAGGCGCCGTTGCCGAGGTGGAAGACGACCTTGTTCGCCCCGGCGTCGTAGTAAGCCTGGTCGTCACCTTGGACGTCGGTCTTGGCTCCGGCATTCGGGCCGTCGACGATGCGCAGGGAGCCGGGCAGATACGTCGTGCCCGGCGGGATGAGGTCGGTCAGGACGAGGTTGTCCGCCGCGCCGCCGCCCTCATTTTTGGCCGTGACGCGGTAGGTGACGACGTCACCCACCTCCAACGGCCCCGAGGGGATCGCGGTCTTGTCGAGCACCACGTAGGGAGCGGTGCCGAAGAAGACGCCGTCCAGGAAATTGCCGATGCCGCCGTTGCCGCCGGCGGCGGAGATGGAACGGAAGGCGAAGCGCGTCAGCGTCTGGCCTGCCGGGACGGTGTAGGTGCCGGTGTAGTAACCCCAGGCCGTGTTGCCGTCGGTGAAGCGCCTCTGCTGCACTGCGGAGCCCGGCGTGCCGATGTCCAGCGCCATGGTGTCATCCCCCTGGCGGCCGCGGTGATACAGCCGCCAGTACAGCTTCGTACCAGGGGTGGTCGGCAGGTCCTGGTAGAGCGTGGAGACCTCATAGGCGTTGAGCTCTGCGAACTGGGAACCGTCAGCTGATAGCACGCCGTTGTAGCCCGAATGCCACAGCTCGATCTTGTGATCGGAGGCGGTGGTGAGCCAGCCCGGAACCCACTTGGGCGTCTGCGTCTGTGAGGCGTCCGGCAGGATCTCCACACCGGTCACAGGGGGCTGTTCGAAGCTGCCGTTGACCAGGGCAACCCGGAGCGGAGCAGGAGGTGTAGCCATGGTTCTTCCCCTTGAGTCGACGCTGCTGGAATGCACCGCCGACCGGCCGCACTTCTGCGGGCCGCGGCGGAACCGAAACATTGGGTAGCTCACCGAACTCAGGCGAACACGGAAAGTGCTATGTGCGGGTATTTGGCCGATTTCGCGCGGCAGGTTTGAGGAACCCGCCCCGGAATCACTCCGGCCGCGCTGTCATGCGTGATGCCGAAGGCATACCCCTCCCACCACACGTGCCTCCCGACCCTCTCCCGCCTGCCCCGTTATGACCGAAAGCCCCCGTTGCACCTCTTGCGTTCATCCTTGTTCAGGGTGAATCAGTTGCCAGCGGAGTTGACGCTCTCGGCGCAGTGGCACGGCCGGGCAAGAACGTCCTCGCCCTGCTGTGCGAGGAGATCGGCGAGGAGATCGGCGAGGAACTCGACCACGGCCTCGCCGCCCGCCGCTACGCGATCACGTCCGTCGGCCGCGCCCTCCATGGTGCCGTCCTCCGAGCCGTTCGCCCTTTCTGATCGGAACCGAGGAGGGTGTGCGCGCTGCAAGCTGCCCTTCCGCCTCGGTGTCTTCCTCGACTGGGCCGTCACCGCCGGTCTTCTTCGCTACAGCGGACCCGGCTATCAGTTCCGCCACCGCGAACTTCAGCAATGGCTCGCCGACCACCCCCACCCCTGAGCTCTGGTCCCGGGCATTCACGCCGATGCAGACCTGTGGTCCCAGGCTGCCGAAGCGGCCTGGGGCCTACGGCGCGTGCCGTCACCGGCGAAGCCGTGCTCCAGAAGGGGGTGTCCCCGCAGCCGTCAGGCAGGACCAGGAGACGACGGCGCAGCGCCTTGGCATCGAGGCCGGCCGCCGTCCGTTCCACGGTGGCCAGACTCGGGCCATGAAAGCGCTGCTCCCAGGCTCACGTGGAGCGGCTGGAGCACGAGAGTGAGGTGAAGTTCGGGGTGTCGCCAAGCTCACCGCAGATAGGTTCAGTAGCTGGCGCCGGCCTCCCTGGGCTCGACTGGGCCGGTTGAGGCTTCCGCACACCATCCGAGCGGCAGGGGCGTTGAGCCTGCTGTCCGAGCGAGCGAAGGGAATCATTGTGAGCACAGTGTCGGTACGGGCTCGGTGGGAGGATGTGCCGCTTGATGTGCGGGCTGCGGTGCAAGCGCGGCTCGGATCGTCGGTGGTGGAGGTCATCTATCCAGGGGGCGGCTTCACGCAGGGGCTTGCCGTACGCGTGAAATGTGCCGACGGCAGTGAAGTGTTCCTCAAGGCGGTCGACCTCGCGGCGCGCATGGCGTCGCACTACCGGGCCGAGGCGGCGGTCGGGAAGCACTTGTCGGCGGTGGTCGCGCCCCGGCTCCTGTGGTCGTTGGAGGCGAGCAACTGGATCGTCAACGCCTTCGAGTCGGTCCGGGGTCGGGAACCTGACCTGCAGCCTGGGTCCGCGGATCTGAGCGGTGTCCTGGATGCGGTTGGTGCGCTGGAGCAGGAGCTGACGCCGTGCCCTGCTCCAGGGGTCGGTCCGGTCGGGGAGACGTTGTTCTCGTTGGCCGGCCACTGGGCTCGGCTCGCTGCCGCTCCGGCCGGGTCTGGCGGGCAGGACTCCTGGGCAGCGTCACGGCGTGTTCGGCTGGCGGAGCTGGACGACCCTGATCGGCTGGTGAAGGCGAGTGTCGGGGACACGCTGATTCACTGTGATCTGCGTGCGGACAACATGCTCGCGGAAGCTGGTACGGGGCGGATTCGGATCCTGGACTGGTCCTGGGGTGCGCGGGGCGCGGCGTGGGTGGATGCGGCTTTTCTGGTACCGCAGTTGATCACCGCCGGTCACAGTCCGGCCGGGGCGGAGGCGGCGGTGGCTGCCCGGGTGCCGGCCTGGCACGCGGTGGATCCCGAGGCGGTGAGTGTGTTCGCGGTGGCGATCACCGGCTACTGGTGCTGGCACCACGCACACGGCCCCGGAGGCGCACTGGGTGCGTACCGGGGCCGGGCGGCGGAGGCCGGCAGGCGGTGGATCGACTACCGGCTCGGCTGAAGCCTGGGGGTGGCGGGGTGGTGGTCGGTGAGGCCGCGGGCAGGACGGAAAGCAGGTGTGGGGCCGCGAGGTAGCCGAGGTAGTCCTTCCCGGTGCTGCCGTCGGGTGAACCGCCCCCCGGGTTCGGTAGAGGTCTCAGATTGTGGTTGTGACCTGGGGTTTCGTGGATTCCATGTAGTAGTTGGCTTCGTACTCGACGGGCAGGAGGTGGCCTATCTCACCGTAGGGCCTGCGGTGGTTGTACCAGTCGGTCCACTCGGCGGTGGCCAACTCGACCTGGGAGAGCGATTTCCAGGGCCGCCGGGGCTTGATCAGCTCGGTCTTGAACAGGCAATGCCGCGGAGTTAAGTCGTCGCGCATCACGTCAAGTTGATCAGTTTTCAGCTGGTGGGGCCAACCATTCGGGGGCGATCCGGTATCTCCCTCGCCCTTCCCGAATCAGCATGGTCTGCTCGGCCCACTGGTTGATCTGTGTGCACAGACTGCGGTACTTCGCCCTCACCGTGATGCCGAGGGCCTTGCTGATCTCGACGGTTCGCCACGCTCGTCCTGGATCAGTGCGCAAGAGACGGAGGGTGCGCTCCCTGAAGCCCAGGTCATCGGGATCGGTCTCGTCACGCCGGTGGACGGCAACGTGCACGGAG
>NZ_JBEXPH010000245.1:0-10341 GCF_040611955.1 Streptomyces sp. NPDC006510
CCGGTCAGCCCCCGGCGCAACGCACGAACGGCGCCGGGCGGGTTCCGGGGCGATGTCCTGGAGCCCGCCCGGCGGCCGGACGAGCGGCGTCGCCGCCACCGCGACCCCTGGTCAGCAGGTGATCCGCAGGTCCGCCCAGTCCGCGTGGTCGGAATCGATGCCGTCCCCGGCGTCGGTGACCACCAGGCGTACCACCTGCGCACCGCTCACATCCGCGGCGACCGGCTGGGCGGGCATCGCGTTGGTCAGAACACCGGTCGCCGCCACCTTCGTACCGTCGGCCCAGATCTCGAAGGCGACGGTCCCCGCGGCGCCCTTCTCGTCGTCGACCCCGACCTGTGCCGTCACGGTGCCGCACGCCCCGCCGGTGTAGAACTCGACGGCGCTGTCGGCGTGCACGCCGAGGCCCTTGGTGAAGACCGTGCCGCCGATGGTCAGCGGATTCCCGTCGCCCGCACCGCTCTCACCATTGCTGGTGTCCCTCTCGACCGGGCCCCAGCCGTTGGTGGCGGAGAGCTGCGGCAGATCACTCAGGTAGCCGGCGCCCGTCGGTGGCGCGACCACCACATGGGCCCGGAGCGGAACCGTGGACCGTACCCGCGTCCCGGTCGGTGAGCGGTACTGGGCGGAGAATGCCAGGTCGTACGCGCCGGTGGGGGTGCCCGCGGGGGCCGTCACCTGCCAGCGGGTGGTCAGGGACCGGCCGGTCGGCAGAGTCGGTGAACCGGTCGGCGACACCGCCTTCACCCGCCAGCCCGAGGGGCCGGTGAGCAGCGCCGAGACCTCCCTGGCGGGGGTACGGCCCAGATCGGTGACCGTCGTGGTGAGCGTGGCGGTGCGTCCGGCCTCGATCAACGGGCTGGATTCCAGGCCGAGTTCCACCGCGGGCGGCTGCGTGGCCCATGTGCCGTCGGCGGCGATCCGCAGCAGTACCGTCCCGTGCGCCGGGACGGTCGCCGCCACGGTGCCCGCTGTGTTGTACGACCTGTGCTCCCACAGGTCGCGCATCGTGTACCCGTCGGCCTTCGGCAGCCCCACTTCCTCGGCCGTCGTCGCGATGCGCTGTGCGCTGCCGGTCTCGTTGAACAGGGCGACGACGCGGCTGCCGTCCTGCATCTCCTTGGCGACCACCCAGCGCCCGCCGGCGGAGGAGAGCACGGTGCCCTGCTTGCCGAGCGGGTCCTGATCAACCGCGATGACCTCGTGGTTGGAGAGGATCTCGAAGGTCTCCGCGCTCGCCCTGCGCAGATCGGAACCGATGAGCAGCGGCGCCGCCATCACGGACCACATGGAGAAGTGGGTGCGGTACTCGGTGTCCGTCATGCCGCCGTTGCCGACCTCCAACATGTCGGGGTCGTTCCAGTGTCCGGGCCCGGCAGCGGCCGCGAGGGGCAGGTTCTGCTTCATGATCGACAGCATGCTGCCCCAGCTGTCGTTGATGTCGCCGGTCGTGCGCCAGAGGTTGCCGAGCTCGCCGGCCCACTCCCAGGGCTTGTTCTCGCCCCATTCGCAGATGCTGTAGACGATGGGCCGGCCGGTCGCCGCCAGCGCGTCCCGCATCGTCGTATAGCGTTTCTTCGCGTCGACGCCCAGGTTGTTGCAGTTGTCGTACTTCAGATAGTCGATGCCCCAGTCCGCGAATTGCTGTGCGTCGCTGTACTCGTGGCCCAGCGCGCCCGGGAGGCCCACACTGTCGCAGGTCTTGGTTCCGGCGCTGGTGTAGATGCCGATTTTGAGGCCCTTGGAGTGGACATAGTCCGCGACGGCCTTGATCCCGTTCGGGAAGCGCTGCGGATCGGCCTCCAGTTTTCCCTCCGCATTGCGCTGAGGCTTCGCCCAGCAGTCGTCGAGATTGACGTACTGGTACCCCGCGTCCTTGAGGCCCTTCTCGACAAAGATGTCGGCGATGCCCTTGACCATCGACTCGTCGAACTCGGCCCGGCAGTGCGTCGAGTTCCAATTGTTGAAACCCATCGGCGGGGTGAGCGCAAGGCCGTTTCCGGACTGCGGAGTCACGGTGTGAGCGGGTGCGGGAGCAGGCGAGTCCGCGGCGGCGGGAACGGTCGCCCCCGCGGCGCACAGCAGCCCGGCCATCAGCGCTCCGATGACTCCACGATGGCTGGTTCGGGTTGTACGGGTTGGAAGATGACGCATCGTTACGTTCCTCCGCACTCGTCCATGATCGGATGACAGCATGTGCACGCCAAGGCGTGCGATTACGTTAGAGCGTGTTGAAGTCTGTTGGAAGGGGGCGGCGGCGGTTGTCCCGACATCTCGTCAAACCCCTTGACGACACCACCACTTGGGGGTGAGATCCAATCGCACGTTCGGTTGTGTTGGGTTGCATCTCCGGAGGAGTTGGGCATGACGCAGTCTGATTACGGCAGGTCCGGTGTGCCGGGCAGCGTCGCAGGACATCGGATGTCCAGGCGAAGTCTGCTGCGCGGTGCGGCCGTTGGTGCAGGGGCGGTGGCGGTACCGGCTCTGCTCACCGCCTGCGGGGGCGGCCCCGGTGGCGACGGGAAGACGATCACCCTGGGGTCCAATTCCTCCGACCCGATTCCGAAGAAGGCCTTCGCCGACGCCTTCGCCGCGTACGAGGCTCAGTCGGACGGGCGGAAGGTGAAGGTCAACACCGTCGACCACAACACCTTTCAGGAGAACATCAACCGGTATCTGCAGGGCAAGCCGGACGATGTCTTCATGTGGTTCGCCGGCAACCGGATGCAGTTCTTCGCCGAGAAGGGACTGCTGCACGACATCAGTGACAACTGGCAGGACTACAAAGGCTTTTCGCCCGCGCTGAAGGCCCAGTCCACCGGGGCGGACGGCAAGCAGTACCTCACGCCGTACTACTACTATCCGTGGGCCGTCTTCCATCGCAAGAGCCTGTTCGCCGACCGCGGTTATCAGGCACCGAGGACGCTCGACGAGTACGTGGCGCTCGCCAGGCAGATGAAGAAGGACAAGCTGGACCCCATCGCATTCTGCGACAAGGACGGCTGGCCCGCCATGGGCACCTTCGACTACATCGACATGCGGACCAACGGCTACGAATTCCACAAGAGCCTGATGGCGGGCGAGGTGGCCTGGACCGACAGGCGGGTCAGGGAGGTCTTCGACACCTGGCGTCGGCTCCTCCCGTACTGCCAGCAGGGTGCCAACGGCCGTACCTGGCAGGAGGCCGCCAACAGCCTCCAGAAGAAGGAGGCCGGCATGGCCGTCTTCGGACTGCCGCACCCCGGCGCCCAGTTCCCCAAGGGTGAACAGAGCGACATCGACTTCTTCCCCTTCCCGGTGATCAACCCGGAGCACGGGCAGGACGCGGTCGAGGCACCCATCGACGGCTTCCTGCTGGCCAAGAAGTCGAAGAACCTCAAGAACAAGAAGACCCTGGAGAGCGCCAAGGACCTGCTCAAGTGGCTGGCCACCGGGAAGGCGGAGGACATCTACCTCAAGAGCGACCCGAACAACATCGCGGTCAGCGACCAGGCCGACATCTCCGCGTACTCACCCCTCCAGAAGAAGGCCGTGGAGCTGGTCTCCGGGGCGAAGCAGATCTCCCAGTTCCTGGACCGGGACACCAGGCCGGACTTCTCCTCCACGGTCATGATCCCGGCGATCCAGAAGTTCATCAGCGACCCGAACGACATCGACGGCCTGGTCAACGACATCGAACGGCAGAAGAAGACCATCTTCGCCGCCGACTGAACCCGGACGACCTCGATGGCATCCCACTGAATCTGGAGTACCGACCGTGTCGTTCATCCCGGCCCGGCGCACCGGACGGCGGGTCTCGCGGCGGTTCACCGGCCGCGACCTCGTCGTACTCGGTGTGCTGCTCGGCATACCCGTCCTGCTCGACATCGCCATCGTCTGGGGACCGACCCTCGCCTCCGTGTTGCTCTCCTTCACCGGTTGGGACGGCATCGGCGACATCAAGTGGGTCGGTACGCAGAACTACGAGAACCTCTTCACCAACTACCCGCAGTTCTGGCCCGCGGCCCGGCACAATCTGCTCTGGCTCGCCTTCCTCGGCCTGGTCGCCGCACCGTTCGGACTGCTGCTGGCCGTGCTCATCGACCGGGGGGTGCGCTTCAGCCGCTTCTACCAGTCGACGCTGTACATGCCCGTGGTGCTGTCGCTCGCCGTGGTCGGATTCATCGCCCAACTGGTCTTCTCCCGCGACCAGGGCGCCCTCAACGCGGTCATCGGGGACACGGGTTCACCGACGGACTGGCTCGGCGACCCGGACCTCAACATCTGGATGGTCCTGCTCGCCGCCGCCTGGCGGCACACCGGCTATGTGATGATCCTCTACCTCGCCGGGCTGAAGGCCGTGGACCCCTCGCTCAAGGAGGCCGCGGCGATCGACGGGGCGGGCGAGGCCCAGACCTTCTTCCGGATCGTCCTGCCCACCCTGCGGCCGGTCAATGTCATCGTCGGCGTCATCACCGTCATCGAGTCCCTGCGCGCCTTCGACATCGTGTACGCCGTCAACCACGGGCGCAACGGACTCGAACTGCTCTCGGTGCTCGTCACCGACAACATCATCGGTGAGGCCAGTCGGATCGGCTTCGGCTCCGCCATCGCCGTGGTCCTGCTGGCCGTCTCCCTGGGATTCGTCGTGACGTACCTGGTCCAGGAGCTCCGAGGGGAGAAGAACCGTTGACCGTCCAAGCCGCCCCCGCCCGTCCCGCCGCACCACCGGCGCCGCCGGCTGCCACCGGCCGGCGCCGGACCCGCCCCGGCCGGATTGGCGTCCACGCCTTTCTGATGGCGGTCTCGCTCGCCTTCCTCGCCCCGCTCCTGCTCGCGGTGTACGCCTCGCTGCGGCCGTACGACGAGACCTCGGAGCACGGCTACTTCTCGCTGCCGCGCCGTCTCTCCCTGGACTATTACCGGCAGGCGTTCTCCGACTCCGGCATGACGAAGTACTTCGTCAACACCATGGTCATCGCGGTCCCGGGGGTGCTGGTCACCCTCTTCCTCGCCTCGTTCGTGGCCTTCGCGCTGGCGCGCCTGAAGATGCGCGGCGGGCTCGTCCTGCTGATGCTCTTCACCGCCGGGAACCTGCTGCCGCAGCAGGTGATCGTGACGCCCCTGTACGTCGTCTTCAACCGCATCCCGTTGCCCTACTGGATGTCCGACTCGATGACGATGTTCGACTCGTACTGGGCCGTCGTCGCCGTCCAGATCGGTTTCCAGCTCGGCTTCTGCGTCTTCGTCCTGGCGAACTTCATGCGCACCCTCCCGCAGGAGATCCTGGAGGCCGCCGTCGTCGACGGCGCGGGCGTCTGGACCCAGTACTGGCGGATCACCCTGCCCCTGTGCCGCCCGGCCCTGGCCGCGCTCGGCACGCTCCAGTTCACCTGGATGTACAACGACTTCCTGTGGGCGCTGGTCTTCATGTCCGACGGCGACAAGCTCCCGATCACCTCGGCGCTGAACAACCTCAGGGGTCAGTTCTTCACCGACTACAACCTGCTCGCCGCGGGTTCGGTGATCGTCGCCCTGCCCACGCTCGTGGTCTTCCTGCTGCTTCAGCGCCACTTCATCGCGGGCCTCACCCTGGGCTCCAGCAAGGGGTAGGGGCGCTGCGGCCGCCGCCGGAGGGCGGCTACTCGCAGGCGACACCGTCCCCGTCCCGGTCGAGATGGCGCCCGTAGCCGGGTTCTCCCGCGTGGATGGGTGCGGCGTCGGCCGCGCGCACGGCGGAGCAGTTGGCGTAGTACGTACTGCTGCTGCCGCCCGAGCCGGATCCACCGGACGTGCCGGCATCCTCGGCGGCGGGCGTGACCGTCACCCTGACAGTTCGGGTCTTCGTGACGGTCGGCACCGGCTCCGGGCTCGCGGTCACCGTCTCGGCGACCGACGGCTCCGGGGTGGCCGTCACCGTGGCTGTCGCCGTCACCGTCGCGGACGGCGCGGCCTTCGCATCGGCCGTCTTCTCGGTCCTGGCGGGATCGTCCGCGCCACCGATGCCCACGCCGAGGAGGAAGAGGACGACGGCGGCCGGGATCAGGATCCGCTTCCGGGTCCACTTCGGGCGACGCTCCGGCGGAGCGGGCACACCGTACGGGTTGTTGCCGGGCGGTTGGGGCGGCTGCCCCCACGGCGGCTGCTGACTCTGTGACATACGTCCCCCCTGGTGCGGTTCATGGAGGGATGACCGTAACGGCCCCGGATCAGTACCCCGGAGCCACTTGATCCGTTGGTGATGGAATCGTGATGACGAAGTGGAGACCGGGTGGCTCTTCCGGAGCCGCCCCCGACCCGTCCGATCGAGCAGGACCCGGTTCCGGCCACGGGCCCCGGCCTCAGCGGCCCCGGTCCGGCGACTGCTGCGGAACGACCACCAGGAACGCGTCCTGTTCCAGATCCATCACCACCTCGGCCGCGACGCCCTCGCAGCGGCGGGCCGCCGCGAACTCCTCCGCAGGCCAACTGCCCCGTGGCCCTCCTGCGGGAAACTGTTCAAGTACTGTGCGGCGCACACTGCACCCCCTGGTCTTCGGTGAGGCGTGTCCGCTCCAACGACGTTCCAGCTTCCCCGTTACGGCCCTGCGCACGGCCGGACGCATGCGAACGGACGCCTGCCATGGGCATCGGGCGGTTCCGTTCGGGGAACAGGCATCGTCACAGCCGGGTTTTCGCGGCAGGGTGTTGCGGGCAAGCCACAGGGGGCTATGGAAGAGGGGGAACCGTGATCGTCTGGATCAACGGTGAATCCCAGGAAGCTCCTGCTCAGCTGCTGACCTGGTGAAACCTCTTGCGGGTATCTAGCCTAAGTTAGCTTGAGCTAGCTCCATTCAGCCCTGATGGGCAAGATCTTTCTCCCATTCGTCTCCCATTGGGGCAAGGGGCGACCCCTGGCGTTAGTGTGACTTCCAGCGATGGATGTCACCTTCCAGCGATTATTGTCACCGGTGGGTGCACGGGTCACACGGAGTGTGACTGATTCCCAATGATTCTTGTCAACCAGCGAGCCGTAAGGTGCGGCCCATGGACTCGTTGATCTCTGCCGTCCGCGAACAGGACGAAGCTGCCCGTTTTCTCGCTTGGCCGGGTGACTTCGACCTGGACCGAGGCGACCATGTCGAGGAAGTCCACCTAGCCTCGGGCGCCGCGCTCGAGGGTTTCGCCGGCGACGGCGCTGGGGGCACGTACTTCTTCTGCGGTGAAGGCGGCGAGGAACGTCCAATCCTTTATGCCGACTCCGAAGGAGGTGCGGCTCTGGTTGCGATCGGCCTGCCCGAGCTCCTGCGGCTGCTGCTGGTCGCCCCGTGGTGGCGCGACTGCCAAGCGTTCACAGACGAGGAAAGTCGCGAACTCGCGGCCGAGTACCTGGAGGACATGCCGGACCTCGTGGCCCGAAGAGAGCGTGCCGCCGCAGCCCTCGGCCTCGACCTTCCGGACCAAGCAGACGTCCTGGCTCGCTTGCGGGAGGCGGCTGTTCGGGTGGGAGAGAACTTCGTCCTCATCTTCACGCCGGAGGGTTGCCCCTACGAGCCTCTCATCAGGAACTGAGACGCACCGCGGCAGCAGGCAGCACGTGACGTCCCAAGACAACAGGGATCAGCCCACGGCGAGACCGCGCTGAGGTGGCTGGGCCTCAAAAGTTCGCTGATCGCGTATGAGGGCCCACAGCACGTCGAGGCGTCGGCGGGCGAGGGCGAGGATCGCCTGTTTGTGGCTCTTGCCCTCGGCTCGCTTGCGGTCGTAGAAGGCCTTGGACGTGGGGCAGAAGCGCGCGGCGACCTGGGCGGAGAGGTAGAACACACGCAAGAGCCGGCGGTGGTAGCGGTGTGGTCGACGCATGTTGCCGCTGATCCGGCCTGAGTCCCGTGGGACCGGTGCGAGACCGGCGACTCCGGCGAGGCGCCCCGCACTGCCGAAGGCGTCCATGTCCCCGCCGGTGCAGGCGATGAACTCCGCCCCAGCAACGGGCCCATTCCGGGCATGCTGACGATCACTTCCGCGTCGCGATGTTCACGGAAGCGGGCCGCGATCTGCAGGTCGATGCCGGTGATCTCCTCGTCCAGCGCCAGCACGGCCTCGGCCAGGGTGCGGACCACAGCTGCAGCTGTGGTCTCCCCGACGACAGCTGTGTGCTGGGCCTGTGCCGCGGCGACGGCTGCGTCCGCCAGGGCCTGGGTGCCACGCACCTTGCGGTTCTTCAACCAGCTTGACAGCCGGTTCGTACCGATCCGGCGCAGGGCCGCCGGCGTCTGGTAACCGGTCAGCAGGACGAGGGCACCCTTGGATGCGGCGTAGTCGAACGCCCTCTCCAGAGCCGGGAAGTACTCCAGCAGCTGGGCCCGCAGTCGGTTGATGGCCCGGGTGCGGTCGGCTGCCAGGTCATAGCGGCGAGCGGTGAGGATCTTCAGGTCCACCGCAATCTCGTCCCAGTCCTGCAAAGGCTGCAGGTCACGGCGCATCCGTGCCTGGTCGGCGATGACGTAGGCGTCCTTGGCGTCGGTCTTGCCGTCGCCTCGGTAGCTGCGGGAGGCGTGGTGAACGGTGCGGCCAGGGATATAGAGAAGCCGTTGGCCATGACTGGTGAGCAATGCGATCAGCAGGGCGGCTCCGCCCGCGTTCAGGTCAACGGCCCAAGTCACCGGCTCATCCTCAGCCAGTGCGAGGACGTCGCCTATCAGCTCCAGCAGCTCAGCCTCGTTGTTCGGTACTCGGCGCGAGAGCACCTTCGTCCCGTCCGTGTCGATCACCGTGCAGTGATGCGAGGCCTTGCCGGCATCCGTCCCCGCCCAGAGCTCGGGCACCCGAGCCTCCCTCGTCGATCGGTTGATGGCCCTGCAGACGACCACGCCGACGTGTCCTTACGAAGCGATCTTTGTTCGCTCATCCCAATGAGTGGCCGTGTCGTCGCGGGGCACTGGGCGATCAGTCAAAGCCACACGTTCGGCATGAGCGCTTTCAGCCACACCCAGGCCCCTGGGTCTCCCGATCGTACGAAGGACCGGAATCAACCCGCCAACAAGGTAAGGAGTGTTTCGCTCACGGCCGTGCGGACCAGCCAGTAACCGCAGCGAGCGTTCCGTTCTTCCGGCGAGCGGCCGCAGCCCAGAATGCATGTTGCGCACCGCTCGGATTCGCAGCCTTCCGACCGCACCTGACACTCCGCATGACGAAGTGGGTGGAGCCCACCATCCGGCGGGAGCCCCCTTGTGCACCGTGGACCGCTGCTCAGAGCCCAGGTCTCCTCATGTCTGGGAACGACCCGGCCTGTTGTAGAAGTGTGCGTTCTCGCCTTTTACCCAGGGCCACAAGCGCGCCCGCTTCGCCATGTCGGAGGAGCCACCAGCCACCCACTCGCGGCACGGCCCCGGCGTTGTTCTGCTCTGTCCGGTTTCGTGATGGTTGATTAGATGTTGTAGACGGCGAAAGTGTCCTCGTGGTGGAGCAGGTCCCGGCGGGCGTGGGCGATGTTGGCTCGTCCGGCGAGGCGGATCGTGCTGATGGCCAGGTTGCGGAAGCTGGCCATCGCCCGCGGAGCCGTACCGGTCCTGACCTGGGAATTGTCCTCGTGGAAGGTGACGTCCCGAACCCAGTGGATCTTGTTCTCGATGCCCCAGTGCGCCCGCTCGTAGTGGTTGAGCTGGGCGGGGCCGGCAAGAGCGGACGGGAGGCTGGTGACGCCGAAGACGATTTCCTTACCGGTCCAGGTGCCGTCCAGGCCGCCTGTGTCGCGGCGCAGGCGGAAGACCTGTCCCGCGGCGGGGAAGAGGGCGTCGTCGGCTTGGGCGGTGCGGATCGTGCGGCGTTCGGTGCGCCCGTGCCCACGGTCGTCCTCGGCCACGGTGGTCTCGGTCCACTCGGCGTCGGTGCCGGCCAGAAGAGCTTGGGCGGCGGAGCGGGCCAGCGGCTGGTTCCCCTTCAGGATCAGGACATAGTGGGCGTCGAGCTGGTCCGTGATCAGGCGGGCGGTCTTCTTCGTGGTGTGTAGCGCGTCCAGGGTGAGCACCCAGCTGGTCAGGGCACGTTGGGTCAGCAGGGTGCGGACCGCCTCGCCCTCACCGCGCTTGTCCGGAACCTGGGTCTGGCCGAGGACCGCGCCGCTGGCGTGGGCGACCGCCCCGACCAGGAAGACCCGTCCCGATTCGGTGCGGGCGCCGGTCAGGGCCTTGCCGTCGAGAGCGGCGGCGGGCGGCAGCCCGGCCGGCGCCGGGTGCTCGGCCGCCCGTTGCAGGGCGCGGCGCTGTTCGCGCTCGACCGGCCCCGGGGTGCGCGGGATCTCGGGCGCTGGTGCCGTTCCGGCCGCGACTTCGGTGACGTATGCACAGGTCGCTGTGTCCAGGGCGTCGGCGTTCAGGTCGGCGA
>NZ_JBEXPH010000246.1:0-10296 GCF_040611955.1 Streptomyces sp. NPDC006510
ACCACCGCGACCGGCTTGGCCAGCGGCGTCCCCGAACCGTCGCGCCGCGGGTCCGGCTCGGGCAGCTCGCTCGGCGTGCCGTTCTGCTGCGCGGCGCGGGCAGGCGTCGCACCCGCCCAGCCGAACACCAGAACGTCCTCGCCCTTGAGGAACCGCTGGCAGCGCACACCACCGGTGGCCCGGCCCTTGCGCGGGTACTGGTCGAACGGGGTGAGCTTGCACGTCAGCACCGAGTCGTCCAGCGTGCCGTGCGAGCCCGCGACGGTGAACACCACCGCGTCCGCGGCCGGATCCACCGCGGTGAACGAAATCACCTCGGCGTCCGCAGCGAGCTTGACCCCTGCCATGCCACCGGCGGGACGGCCCTGCGGCCGCACCTGTGCCGCCGGGTAGCGCAGCAGCTGCCCGTCGGACGTGATGAAGACCAGGTCCTCCTCGCCGGTCCGCAGCTCGGCGGCGCCGACGATCCGGTCACCCTCCTTGAGGGTGATGACCTCCAACTCGTCCTTATTGGCCGGGTAGTCCGGCACCACCCGCTTGACGACCCCCTGAAGGGTGCCGATCGCCAGCCCGGGGGAGGCCTCGTCGAGCGTGGTGAGGCAGACGACGGACTCGTCGCTCTCCAGCGTGAGGAACTCGGCGACCATCGCCCCGCCCGACAGATTGGGCGCCGCATGGGTGTCCGGCAGCTGGGGCAGGTCGATCACCGCGAGCCGCAGCAGCCGGCCCGTGGACGTCACCACTCCGACATCGCCGCGGGCCGTCGCCGGCACGGCCGACACGATCACATCGTGCTTGGACCGCTTGGCGTCCTCGGCGAGCACGATCGGCTCGTCATTGGCGGTACGGGCCAGCAGGCCGGTCGAGGACAGCAGCACCCGGCACGGGTCGTCCGCGACCTCCAGCGGCACCGAGGCGACCTGCGAACCGGCCGACTCCAGCAGCACCGTACGCCGGTCGGTGCCGAACTTCTTGGCGACCGCGGCCAGTTCGGAGGAGACGAGCTTGCGCAGCTCGGCGTCCGATTCGAGGATGGCGGTCAGCGCGTCGATCTCGCCGTTGAGCCGGTCCCGCTCGCTCTCCAGCTCGATCCGGTCGAACCGGGTCAGTCGGCGCAGGGGGGTGTCCAGGATGTACTGCGTCTGGGTCTCGCTCAGCGAGAAGTGCTCGACGAGCCGCTCCTTCGCCTGCGCCGAATTGTCACTGGACCGGATGATCCGGATGACCTCGTCGATGTCGATCAGCGCGACGAGCAGGCCCTCGACCAGATGCAGCCGGTCGCGGCGCTTGCCCCGGCGGAACTCGCTGCGTCGGCGCACCACGTCGAAGCGGTGGTCGAGATAGACCTCCAGGAGCTCCTTGAGGCCCAGCGTGAGCGGCTGTCCGTCGACCAGCGCCACATTGTTGATGCCGAAGGACTCCTCCATCGGTGTCAGCTTGTAGAGCTGCTCCAGCACGGCTTCCGGCACGAAGCCGTTCTTCACCTCGATGACCAGGCGCAGGCCGTGCTCGCGGTCGGTCAGGTCCTTCACGTCCGCGATGCCCTGGAGCTTCTTCGCCGAGACCAGGTCCTTGATCTTGGCGATCACCTTCTCCGGGCCGACGGTGAAGGGCAGTTCGGTGACGACCAGGCCCTTGCGGCGGGCCGTCACATTCTCCACCGAGACGGTCGCACGGATCTTGAACGTGCCGCGCCCGCGGGCGTACGCGTCCTTGATGCCGCCCAGGCCCACGATCCGGCCACCGGTGGGCAGGTCGGGACCGGGCACGAACCGCATCAGGGTCTCCAGGTCCGCGCCCGGATGCTTGATCAGGTGCCGGGCGGCGGCGATGACCTCGCCCAGGTTGTGCGGGGGCATATTGGTCGCCATGCCGACCGCGATCCCGGACGAGCCGTTGACCAGGAGGTTCGGGTACGCGGCGGGGAGAACGGCCGGCTCCATCTCCTGGCCGTCGTAATTCGACTGGAAAGCGACGGTGTCCTCGTCGATCGACTCCGTCATCAGTGACGTCGCGTCGGCCATCCGGCACTCGGTGTACCGCATGGCGGCCGGCGGGTCGTCGTTTCCGAGCGAGCCGAAGTTGCCGTGGCCGTCGACCAGGGGGAGCCGCATGGAGAACGGCTGCGCCAGACGGACCAGCGCGTCGTAGATCGACGCGTCCCCGTGCGGGTGCAACTTACCCATGACCTCGCCGACGACGCGGGCGCACTTGACGAAGCCGCGATCGGGGCGCAGGCCCATCTCGTTCATCTGGTACACGATGCGGCGGTGCACCGGCTTCATGCCGTCGCGGGCGTCGGGCAGGGCCCGTGAGTAGATCACCGAGTACGCGTACTCGAGGAAGGAGCCCTGCATTTCGTCGACGACGTCGATGTCGAGGATGTTCTCCTCGAAGTCGTCCGGCGGCGGGGTCTTCGTGCTGCGGCGGGCCATCGCTGCTGCGACTCCTTCACGGATTCTGTTCGGGCAACCTCAGGTTCTGACGCGGACCATTGTGGACCGCCGCACTGACATCCCCGACCTCGACCCGTCCCAAGGGGCGTTCCCGGCCCCGCCCGAGGCGCTTTTCCGACCGGCCGCGCGGGGGATGCGCCCCTCTTTCACGCGAACTTCCGCGGAATGGGAACTTCGCCAGGTGTCCGTGCGCTTGCTTACAGTGTCAGGTCTCGCAGCAAATCCAGTATCGCGATCGAAGGGACGTACATGCCCATGGGTCACACGGCCACCGCTCAGGCCGGCTCCGGCGGCTTGACAGCGACCGAGCACCGCCTGGCCAACGGCCTGCGCGTGGTGCTCTCCGAGGACCATCTGACCCCGGTCGCCGCGGTCTGCCTCTGGTACGACGTCGGTTCGCGCCACGAGGTCAAGGGACGCACCGGTCTGGCTCACCTCTTCGAGCACCTGATGTTCCAGGGCTCCGGCCAGGTCAAGGGGAACGGCCACTTCGAGCTGGTGCAGGGGGCCGGCGGTTCGCTCAACGGGACCACCAGCTTCGAGCGCACCAACTACTTCGAGACCATGCCCACGCACCAGCTGGAGCTGGCCCTGTGGCTTGAGGCCGACCGCATGGGCTCGCTGCTCGCCGCGCTCGACGAAGAGTCCATGGAGAACCAGCGCGACGTCGTCAAGAACGAGCGCCGCCAGCGCTACGACAACGTCCCCTACGGCACGGCGTTCGAGAAGCTGACGGCACTGGCCTACCCCGAGGGCCACCCCTACCACCACACCCCGATCGGCTCGATGGCCGACCTGGACGCCGCGACCCTGGAGGACGCGCGCACCTTCTTCCGTACGTACTACGCGCCCAACAACGCGGTGCTCTCGGTCGTCGGCGACATCGACCCCGAGCAGACCCTCGCCTGGATCGAGAAGTACTTCGGCTCGATCCCTTCCCACGACGGCAAGCAGCCGCCGCGCGACGGCACGCTCCCCGCGATCATCGGCGAGCAGCTGCGCGAAGAGGTGCGCGAGGAGGTCCCGGCGCGGGCGCTGATGGCCGCCTACCGGCTGCCGCACGACGGCACCCGCGAGTGCGACGCGGCGGACCTCGCGCTGACCGTGCTCGGCGGCGGCGAGTCGTCGCGGCTGCACAACCGCCTGGTCCGCCGTGACCGTACGGCCGTGGCAGCCGGGTTCGGGCTGCTGCGGCTGGCAGGTGCGCCCTCGCTCGGCTGGCTGGACGTCAAGACGTCCGGCGGTGTCGAGGTGCCGCAGATCGAGGCCGCGGTCGACGAGGAGCTCGCCCGGTTCGCCGCCGAGGGCCCCACGCCCGAGGAGATGGAGCGTGCGCAGGCCCAGTTGGAGCGCGAGTGGCTGGACCGGCTCGGCACGGTCGCCGGCCGCGCCGACGAACTGTGCCGGTTCGCCGTGCTGTTCGACGACCCGCAGCTCGCCCTGACCGCCGTGCAGCGGGTGCTCGACGTCACCGCGGAGGAGGTCCAGGCGGCCGCCAAGGCCCAGCTGCGCCCCGACAACCGGGCGGTGCTGGTCTACGAGCCGGTCGAACCGGCCGAGCCCGCGGACGCGGCGGACACCGACGAGACCGACGCCGACGACACCGACGCGCACGAAGGGGCGGACAAGTGACCGACGCTGCCGCGACTGGAGTTTCGATGCAGTACCACCCGCAGCCGGCCCCCGGCGTCGCCCGCCCCTGGGCCTTCCCCGCGCCGGACCGCGGCGCCCTGCCCAACGGCCTCACGGTGCTGCGCTGCCACCGCCCCGGTCAGCAGGTCGTGGCGGTCGAGATCTTCCTCGACGCCCCGCTGGACGCCGAGCCCGAGGGCCTCGACGGTGTGGCCACGATCATGTCCCGGGCACTGTCCGAGGGCACCGACAAGCACACCGCGGAGGAGTTCGCCGCCGAGCTGGAGCGCTGCGGCGCCACCCTCGACGCGCACGCCGACCACCCCGGTATCCGGGTCTCCCTGGAGGTCCCGGCCTCCCGGCTGGCCAAGGCCCTCGCCCTGGTCGCCGAGGCGCTGCGGGCGCCCGCCTTCGCCGACAGCGAGGTCGAGCGGCTGGTACGCAACCGGCTCGACGAGATCCCGCACGAGCAGGCCAACCCGGCCCGGCGGGCCGCCAAGCAGCTCTCCAAGGAGCTCTTCCCTGCCACGGCACGGATGTCGCGCCCGCGCCAGGGCACCGAGGAGACGGTGGAGCGGATCGACTCGGCGGCCGTGCGCGCCTTCTTCGACGCCCACGTCCGGCCGTCCACGGCGACCGCCGTGGTCGTCGGAGACCTCACCGGCATCGACCTGGACGCGCTGCTCGCCGACACCCTCGGCGACTGGTCGGGAGACACCGCCGAGCCCCGTCCGGCCCCGCCGATCACCGCCGACGACACCGGGCGGGTGGTGATCGTCGACCGTCCGGGCGCGGTGCAGACGCAGCTGCTGATCGGCCGGATCGGCGCCGACCGGCACGACAGCGTGTGGCCGGCCCAGGTGCTCGGCACGTACTGCCTGGGCGGCACTCTCACCTCCCGCCTCGACCGTGTGCTGCGCGAGGAGAAGGGCTACACGTACGGGGTACGGGCCTTCGCCCAGGTGCTGCGGTCGTCGGCCCCGGACTCCGCCTCGGGGGCGACCGGCGCCGCGATGCTCGCCATCAGCGGTTCGGTGGACACGGAGTCCACCGAACCGGCGCTCAAGGACCTGTGGACGGTGCTGCGGACCCTGGCGGCCGAGGGCCTGACCGACGAGGAGCGCGAGACGGCCGTGCAGAACCTCGTGGGTGTCGCACCCCTGAAGTTCGAGACGGCGGCCTCCGTCGCGGGCACCCTCGCCGACCAGGTCGAGCAGCACCTGCCGGACGACTACCAGGCGCAGCTGTACGCCCGGCTCGCGGAGACCGGCACGGTCGAGGCGACCGCGGCGGTCGTCAACGCCTTCCCGGGCGACCGGCTGGTCACGGTCCTCGTCGGCGACGCGGCTCGGATCGCGGAGCCCGTCCGGGCTCTGGGCATCGGAGAGGTGTCGGTGGTCACCGGCTGACGACCGGTCCGGCGGGAGTCGGCCGACGGGCCGGTCACTCCACCATGAGCGGCCTCACCCTCCGACATATCGCCGGATACCGGGACAAGAGGAAGACCCCTGTGAGCGAGATCTCACCGGGGTCTTCCCTTTTGTCCGTTCCGAGGGGGAGGTTGCCTGTCTGCCCTGTGGGATGCGCTACAAAATGGCCTGTCCGTTTGGTGAATGAAAGTGACCCCGCTTAGCGTCGGCTCGGCTGTCCGTCACTCTTATGCCGCATCCGCGACGTACCGGACAGCCATCGCCGAGTCCCCGTCAGGCGCGAGCCTGGGGAGCCGGGGACCCACGCAGTCCCTGGGGTGAATCGGATGCCTGAGCCCCGATGGGGCCGAGGCACCCGTAGGAGACCTTCCTGCTCCGAACCCGTCAGCTAACCCGGTAGGCGAGAAGGAAGGAAAGGATCAGCCACTCCATGGCGTTCACCCGTGCCACCGGGAAGCACCGTGCCCCGAGCCGACTGACGCGCCGCAGCGCGAAGGTCGTCGGCGTCGCGGCTCTGGCCACCACCGGCGTCATCGGCGGCCTGGCCGCTCCTGCGCTCGCCGCGGACTCCGAGGCCCCCTCCGCGAGCGAGACCGGCCTCAACCAGGTCATCGCCATCGACAAGACCCTCGCCGACCGGATCGACGCCCAGGCCGACGCGCAGCAGCACCAGGCGGATGTCGCGGCCAAGGCGAAGGCGGAGGCCCAGCGGAAGGCCGAGGCCAAGAAGAAGGCCGAGGCGAAGGCCAAGGCGCTGGCCAAGGCCGAGGCCGACGCGAAGCGCGCCGCCGAGGCCCGTGCCGAGAAGGCGCGCGCCGCCCGGTCCGCCGAGCGCACGCGGCTGGGCTCCTTCCGGCTCCCGGTCGCCGGTTCGTACGTCACCACCGGTTACAAGTCCAGCGGCTCGCTCTGGTCCTCCGGCAGTCACTCGGGCATCGACTTCCACGCCGCGTCCGGCAGCTCCGTCGTCGCCGTCGGCGCCGGTACGGTCGTCGAGGCCGGCTGGGGCGGGGCGTACGGCAACAACATCGTGCTCCGGATGGCGGACGGCACGTACACGCAGTACGGCCACCTCTCCTCGATCGGTGTCTCCGTCGGCCAGAGCGTCGCCGCGGGCCAGCAGATCGGCCTCTCCGGCTCGACCGGCAACTCCACCGGACCGCACCTCCACTTCGAGGCCCGGACGACGCCGTCGTACGGCTCCGACATGGACCCGGTCGCATACCTGCGCGCCCACGGTGTCAACGTCTGACCGACGCCCCACCGCAGTACCTCACCGAAGGCCCCGGCAGCGTGCCGGGGTCTTCGGCGTGCCCGCCATGCGTCCGCGGGCGATGCCTGGCCGCCGAACCGCTCCGTGCCAAAAGATATTCATGAATTTCCATCCGGCATCGGAAATGCGGCCGCATTGCAATAGAGTCGCAGAACAGGCGTCGGCCGGCCGCGTTTCGCGGGGATTGAGGCGGAGGTTCGGACATGCGCATTCCGGCACATTCGGTATGCACGGCAATCCGTGACGACATCGTCTCCGGTGTCTTCGAACGCGGCAGCCGTCTCACGGAGGAGTTGCTGGCACGTCGATATGGAGTTTCCCGCGTCCCGGTACGGGAAGCGCTGCGCACCCTGGAGTCCGAGGGTTTCGTGGTCACCCGCCGGCACGCGGGTGCCTGCGTCGCCGAACCCACCGAGCTGGAGGCGGCCGACCTCCTGGAAGTCCGCACGCTGCTGGAGCCACTGGGTGCCGCGCGCGCCGCGCAACGACGCACCGAGGCGCACCTCAAGGTGCTGCGCGGTCTGGTGCGGCTCGGCCAGGACCGGGCCAGGCGCGGCGAGGGCGAGGACCTGCGCTCGCTGGGCGGCTGGTTCCACGAGACGCTGGCGCAGGCCTCCGGCAGCCCCGGCCTGATCGCGCTGCTCACCCAGCTGCGGCACAAGATCGCCTGGATGTACGCGGTCGAGCCGTCGGCCCGGCCGGTGGATTCCTGGGCCGAGCACGGGGCGATCGTGGACGCGGTGGCGCGCGGCGACGCGGAGCGGGCCAGGGCGCTGGCCGCCCATCACGCCGAACGGGCCGCGGCCGCGCACCGGCTGCGACGGCAGCCCGCCGCTCCCCGCGCCGGCCGGGTGAGGACCTCGCAACATTCCGTAAACACCGTAGGCGTCCGGCATTAACAATTACGCCGTATACAAACACATGTGATTGCGCGGGACCCGTTCCGTGCCGCCGGAATCTCGCGTGCCTGAATTCTGTGTGCGCGGAATCCTTGTGCCCGAATTCGTGCACCCGCATTCGGCATGCATGAATTCGATGCGCCCGGGTTCTGTATGCCGGATCCGGATGGCCCGGGTATTCCGTACGGCCCCCGCCGGGCGGCCCGTTCAGGAGAACGAAAGAGCCGCGGCCCCGGTTCGGGGTGCCACGGCTCTCGCGCGGAACATGTTTCAGACGGTCTCCGGGAGCTCCTCAAGCCCCTCGGCGACCAGCTTCGCCAGACGGTCCAGGGCTGCTTCGGAGTTGTCGGCCTCGGACGCGAGCACGATCTCCTCGCCACCCTGTGCGCCGAGACCGAGCACCGCGAGCATGGAGGCGGCGTTCACCGGGTTGCCGTCGGCCTTGGCGATCGTCACGGGGACGCCGGAAGCCGTGGCGGCACGGACGAAGATGGAAGCGGGGCGGGCGTGCAGGCCCTCGGTCCAACCGACGTTGACGCGGCGCTCAGCCATGGTTCTGCCCTTCACGAATCAACAGTTGTCTAGACCAGTCTCTCACGCGGTGCGCAGTGCTCCGGCCGACCCCGGAAAAGCCCGCGATGCCTGCGGTACCGCCGATCGGCCCTCTCAGACTGCCCCGGCCCCGAGACCTACGCGACCGCTGACGGAGCCGTAGTCTTTGCCCATGCAGCCCGCGCCGGAGCAGAGTCCGCATCACGCTTATCCCGACCACTGGGAAGCGGACGTGGTGCTCCGCGACGGAGGCACCGCACGCATCAGGCCCATCACCACGGACGACGCCGAACGGCTGGTCAGCTTCTACGAGCAGGTCTCCGACGAGTCGAAGTACTACCGGTTCTTCGCCCCGTACCCACGACTGTCCGACCGGGACGTGCACCGCTTCACCCATCACGACTACGTCGACCGGGTGGGGCTCGCCGTCACGGTCGGCGGCGAGTTCATCGCGACCGTTCGCTACGACCGGATCGACGAGCGGGGCAGGCCCGCCTCCACGCCCGCCGACGAGGCCGAGGTCGCCTTCCTCGTCCAGGACGCGCACCAGGGCCGGGGCGTGGCCTCGGCGCTCCTCGAACACATCGCGGCCGTCGCCCGTGAGCGCGGCATCCGTCGCTTCGCCGCCGAGGTGCTGCCCGCCAACACCAAGATGATCAAGGTGTTCCGGGACGCCGGATACACCCAGCAGCGCAGCTTCGAGGACGGCTCCGTCCACCTCACCCTGGACCTCGAACCGACCGCCGAGTCCCTCGCCGTCCAACGCGGCCGCGAGCAGCGGGCGGAGGCGCGGTCGGTGCAACGCCTGCTGGCCCCCGGCTCCGTCGCCGTCATCGGGGTCGGCCGGACCCCCGGCGGCGTCGGCCGCACAGTCCTGCGCAACCTCCTCGGCGCCGGCTTCACCGGCCGTACGTACGCCGTGAACCGCGCCTTCGCCACCGACCTGGACACGATCGACGGCGTCCCCGCCCACCGCTCGATCGGCGAGATCGGCGAACCGGTCGACCTCGCGGTCGTCGCCGTGCCCGCCGACCGGGTCCCGGAAGCCGTCGCGGACTGCGGCGAGCACAGTGTCCAGGGCCTGGTCGTGCTCTCCGCCGGATACGCCGAATGGGGCGCCGAGGGCAGGGAACGGCAGCGTGAACTGGTCCGCCAGGCCCGTTCGTACGGGATGCGGATCATCGGCCCGAACGCCTTCGGCCTCATCAACAACGCGGAATCGGTCCGGCTGAACGCCTCGCTCGCCCCCGAGCCGCCCGCCCCCGGCCGCATCGGCCTCTTCACCCAGTCCGGCGCGATCGGCATCGCGCTGCTCTCCGGGCTCTACCGGCGCGGCGCGGGCCTGTCCACCTTCATCTCCGCGGGCAACCGCGCCGACATCTCGGGCAACGACTTCCTCCAGTACTGGTACGAGGACCCCGACACCGACGTCGCCCTGCTGTACCTCGAATCGCTCGGCAACCCCCGCAAGTTCACCCGCCTCGCGCGGCGCACCGCGGCGGTGAAGCCGGTGGTCGTGGTGAAGGGGGCCCGGCACAGCGGCTCCACCCCGCCCGGCCACGCGGTGCCGATCAGCCGGATCCCGGACGCGACGGTCTCGGCGCTCATGCGGCAGGCGGGCGTGATCCGGGTCGACACGGTGACGGAGATGGTCGACGCCGGTCTCCTCCTCGCCGACCAGCCGCTCCCGGCCGGCCCCCGGGTCGCGATCCTCGGCAACTCCGAATCGCTCGGCCTCCTCACGTACGACGCCTGCCTCGCCGAGGGGCTGCGCCCGCGCCCGCCCCTCGACCTCACCACCGCCGCCACTCCGCGGGACTTCAGGAACGCCCTCGCCGAGGCCCTCGCCGATGACGCCTGCGACTCGGTGGTCGTGACGGCGATCCCGTGGGTCGGCGAGGACGGCGAGGCGGAATCGGGCGACGGAGAGGTGCTCGCGGCGGCCCTGCACACGGCCGCCGCCGCGGGTCCGGCCAAGCCGGTGGCCGTCGTGCACGTCGAGATCGGCGGGCTGGCCGAAGCCCTCGCCGCCGCCACCAGCACGGTCGCGCAGC
>NZ_JBEXPH010000247.1:0-10271 GCF_040611955.1 Streptomyces sp. NPDC006510
CGGGTGGTCGAGGGTTCTGGCAGGGGCAGGGCGGCCATGAAGTGGGCGATGTCGGTGAAGTAGGCGAAGTCGCCGGTGGCGGTGAGTTCGCGCAGTCGGCTGATGGTGGCGGCCAGGTCCTGGTCCTCGCCGCGGACGGCGTGGTGGAAGGCGAGGGCGAGCTCCACGAAGCGGTGGAGGAAGGGGAGCCCGGCGGCCTCGATGTCGGTGTGCAGGTGCTGGGCGCGGTCGGTGACGCTGTCGGTTCCGGCGTCCTTGATCAGGGCGACGACCTGGGCGAGGAGGGTGTTGGAGCGCTGGTCGAGGCCGTTCAGGAGCTGGTGGGCGAGAGCGAGCTCGTCGCCGGCGCGGGCGGGGTCGGCGAAGGAGAGGGCGAGGGCGAGGCGGACCTGCGTCATGGCGCGCTCGCCTACGGCGCCGTGTTGCTCGGCTTCGGCGCGGCCGGCTTCGAAGGCGGCGACGGCCTGGGCGGTGTCGGCGTGGGACCAGTGGATGTCGCCGAGGACGCGGTGGTGGCGGCCCTTCCAGCCCAGGGTGGGGACGGCGGCCAGGGCGGTGGGGAAGTCGCCGGCCAGGCGGGCCAGGTTGGCCAGACCCCGGCGGGCCTTGGGGGCGAGGCGGCCGCCGGTGTCGGCGACCTGCTGCATCCCGGCACGGGCGGCATTGTTCCGGCTGAGGTCCTTGTACGCCTTGGCCCGGTAGTACAGGGCCATCTCGGTCAGCTCGGTGGGCAGCAGGCCGGTGTCCAGGACGGCGGTGAGACGGTCGGCGGTGCGCCGGCGGTGTTCGTGCTGGCGGCGGGTGATCGCGGTGAGGAGCTCGGCCACGGCATCGGCCGGCGTGTCCAGTGCCGGGCCCGGTGCCCCGGTGCTGGTGCCTGCCGGGGTGGTGGGTGGGGTGAGGGGTTCCCAGACGGAGTCGTCGGTGTAGACGAAGGCGGCTTCGGTGAGCCAGCCCAGGTCGGTCAGGCGGTGGTCGCGGGCCAGGCGCAGGCCCTGGCGCAGGCAGGCGACGAGGAGGATGCGGCTGGGGGTGAGGGCGGTGGTCGTGGCCCATTGGTCGCCGAGGGCGGCCAGGGCGCGGGTGGCGGCCTGGTGCCAGTCCGCGGGTGTCCAGTGGTCGTCGGTGTGGTCGTCGGCTTCGGTGAGGGCGGAGCGGATCGCGCCGTGCAGGTGGTAGGGCCACAGCGCGTAGGGGTTTTCCGTGACGATGGGTCGCTCTGTCAGGCGCCGGGCGGGTGCCTGGTGGGTGAGTCCCGCGGCGCGGGTGGCGAGGTCGAGGTCGAAGGCGTCCAGCAGGGACACTGAGCGCAGGACGTGCCGTTCGTCGGCGGTGAGGTCGGACAGGGCGCGGGCCAGGAGCGCGGGGAAGGTGTGATCGAAGTCGGCGGGCTGCGGCTCGCGGGTGCGGCGGATCTCCAGGAAGCGGGAGGCGGCCAGGTCGAGGTGGAGGGGCAGGCCGTGGGAGCGGGCGGTGATCACGGCCCGGATCTCGGGGCTGATGAGGGGGCGGCCGTCCTTGACCAGGCGGCGGGCGAGGTGGCCGTCGCAGTCCTCGGGGGAGAGGTCGCCGATCAGGTGCTGCCGCCCGCCCGGTGCGCTGTGCCGGGGTGGTGGGACCGGGCCCGGCGCGGTGGCCAGGCCCGGCCAGGCTGTGGGTCCGGTGTGGTCGAGCTGCCCGTGCAGCGCGGGGTCGGCCCACTGCAGCCGGGACCGGCCGCTGATGACGAAGAAGCAGTTCGGCATCAGCCACACCAGGCGCTGCAGGAGGCGTTCGAGGTCGCGGTGACGGTCGGCGGTGTCCTCGAAGGTGTCCAGCAGGATCACCGGCGTGATCTTCTTGCCGTCGGGCAGACGGCCCAGCTCCCACGCCAGCAGGTGGGGGTAGAAGGACAGCGTTTCCAGGCCGGGTTCGGTCTCCAGCAGCGGGCCGAGCCGCGCGCAGCCGGCCAGGGCCCGCACGGTCTGGCGGCGCTCGCGCAGCGCGCCGGCCAGGGCGCCGGTGACCTCCCCGACGACCGAGCCGACGGTGCCGGGCAGCAGCAGGGCCTGGGCGACGTCGCTGAGGGCGGCCTGTGTCTGCTGCGGCAGTGCCTTGCCGAACCGGCTGACCAGGCCGCCGCGTTCGAGGTAGGCGTCGAGCGGGTCACCGGGGTGCTGGGCCTCCCAGTAGCGGCGCAGTGCGATGTCGAAGGCGGGCAGCGGTCGTGCGACGGTCGTGGCGAGCGCGGCCCGGATGGTCAGGACGACGTCCTCGAAGGTGGTGCCGGCCGAGCGGGCCAGATCGATCCGGACGGGCAGGATCCTGTGCCCGGCCCAGACCGGCTCGCCCCACTGTGCCGGCCGGGTACCGCCGAGCGCGGCTTCGAGTTTGCGCATGAGCGTGGACTTGCCGACGCCGCCCACGCCGTGGAAGACGACCAGATGGGTGCGCGGCGCCTCAAGGTCCGCGGGGTCGAAGCCGGGGGCGGTGACATGCCGCAGATGTTCGGCGAGCGCGGTGGCGACGAGCTCCCACTGGCCCTGGCGATTGGTGAACGCCTCGCTTGCGTCGATGGGGTCGTTCGAACTGAACAACGCACGCAGGTCGGCCATGGTCCCCCCAATGGTGATCGTCTCGGACCCAACCTATGACGCGGTGAGTCCTGGCGGCTGCACTCTGGTGGGGTGGGCCCGACAGCCACCGGCAGTGGACGGGAAACCGGCCACGGCCGACAATGATCCTTTTGTCATCGTTCTCGCCTTGTGAAGGTTGGTCCTCGTGCACGATCCGGCATCCCCCTCCCCCGAGAAGCCGTCGCCTCCACCGGCCGGCCCGCGCGGCCCCGGCCAGGCGGCCGCCGCCGACGCGGTACGCCAGGTGTTTGCCTGGTACGGCCAGCAGATCCTGGCCGTCCAGCGAGCTGCGGATCCCGATCCCGCACGCCTGGAGCAGCTGATGGCCCGGCAACGGGCGTGCGTGCAGGACCTCAGCACCCTGGAGGAGGGCGGCCCTGGAGAAGCGGAGCGCATCGCCGCGCTCTACGAGGCCCGGCTGCGGGAGCTCAGGGGGCCGGGGCCGCATCAGCTGTAGTGGCCGGGTGGTCACGGTCTTCGTGGGGCCGGGGCAGGGGAAGGGCGGCCACTGCGGCTGCGGCGGGCAGGCGCTGCGGCTGAAGGCGCGCGGGCATCAGAGGCCGTGCCATCCGGTCGATCTGTTCCAGGTCGGCGCGGTAGTGGGGCAGTTCGGCCCGCAGCTGGTCCTGCAGGTTCCAGAACCGGGCGGCCTCCTGGTCCGTGTAGGGCCGTGTCTGCTCGGCGAGCAACGCTCCTGCCGCACTCACGGCCACAGCGCGACCGTCCCGCGAGCCGGCGTCGGCGCGGTACAGCACGCTGCCGTCGCGCCGCAGCACCATCACCGAGTCGGCCAGCGCCGCCTGCTCGGCGGCCGCCACCGCCTCGGCGAGTACCTCGAAGTGGGTGTCGTGCCCGCTCGCGGTGGTGAACCGGCCCGTGCCACCGAGCCGGTTCACCTGCGCGCAGCGATCGGCGGTGCCCTGGCGTGAGTCCGCCGCGCGCACGGCCAGGACCACCAGCTCCACCCGATAGCCCGCCGACCGGTACAGCAGAGCGCTGCTGAGGAACCCGGCCGCGCTGGACGGTGCGATCTCGATGACCACGTCCCCCCGCCGCTCCCGCACGTACGCCTCGGCCATCGCCTGCCAGGCCCGGTAGTCGGCCCGGATCCGGGCACCCGCCGTACGCGGCTCCTCCTGCAGCAACTGGTAGTAGTCCGGGTGCATGGCCTTGAAGTCGTCGCCGCTGATCCTGGTCGGCCGGCCACGCAGCGCGCGGCGCAGCATCGGCATCATGCCGGTCTTGCCGGAACCGGGCTGCCCCATCACGTACACCGCCACCGGACGCTCCTGGGCGGTGATGCCTGCCAGAAGGGACGGCGCGATCAGCTCGTCGAAGATCCAGCGGTGCTCCTCGGCGGAGAGCCGGTGGTAGTCCGTCCCGGGCGACACCGTCGTTGCCTGGGCAGTGCGCCGCAGCGGTTCGGCAAGGGCGGCGGCACGCTCGGCGTCGCGTCGCACCGCCAGGGCCCAGTCCTCGGGCAGCCGCGGATCGTGCGCACGCCGGTCGGCATCGGCGAGCTGGCGGCGGAAAGCGCCGGTCTCTGCCGCGTCCCACGGCCGTAACCGCTCGGCCAGCAACGCCTCCCGGGCCCCGATCGGGCGGAGCCACCGGCCATCAGGGGTGACTTCGTTGGCGTACAGGACCTTGCCCGCGCGCCGTACGACGACGACACGGTCGGCCAGGCGGCCGGCCTCGATCTCGGCCAGGGCCGTGGGCAGCGCGGCCGCGCAGGCGTCGTGGTTGTCCCACCCCACGTACCGCGCCCGGCCCTCCTCGGCGAGCCGCAGGTACCGGTCCAGTACACCGAGCTGGGACACGGCCTCCGGGACGGCCAGGGCCACCACCTCGACCCGGTAGCCGGCCGCGCGGTAGGCGGCCACCGAGGCCAGCCACCCGGCCGGGTCGCCCAGAGCCTCCTCCGCCACCACGTCGTACCGGCACGCGCGGGCGTGCGCTTCCACCTCGGCCTGCCAGCGGTAGGTCTCGGCGCGCACCTTGATCCCGGCCGTACGCACGTCCTCTGCCAGGAACTCCTGATAGTGCACATGGACGGCCTTGTAGGCGTCACGCTCTACCCGCACCACACCGCCCCGCCGTTCAAGGGCCGCGTGGACCAGGTCCATCACCAGGGTCTTGCCACTGCCGGCCTGCCCGGCCACGAAGACCACCACGGGCTTCGTCTGGGACATCGCGCCCCGAACAGCGCCCAGCAGCACCGCTGATGCGGGGTCATGCCGGGCCTGATCGCCAGCCGGGTCCACGGGCGCTCCCGGAACTTCCGGCCGAAGGGGGTGGAACGGCGAGCTCACGTACTCCTCCACGAGCAGGTATCGGTCGCGCGATGCGGGGTGTGGGGCTGGGTCGGGCCATGGACGGTGCCAGTGAATGGGCTGGTTAGTCCTGCTGCAGCTGGTTGCGCAGCGCATCGAGGGTGATGCCCTTCTTGGTGCGCCACAGCGTCCAGCCGTTGATGGGGCTTCCCGTGACTGCGATCGCCGCCTTCGACGGCGAGGTGTAGGGCGTGGCATGGCCTTCGACAATCAGCCTGCCCTCGGCTGTCACTGTGGCTGTGGCCTGTCGGCCCGCCCGCCGTTGCTGAAACGACAGCACGTCCCCGGGCTCCAGCAGTCCCTGCAGGAGCAGTTCGGCCAGCGGACCCTGCGGGGCTACCGCTTGGCCAGCGGTCGATTCCTGAGCGGGTGACGCGCTGGGCTGCGGCGCGGTGTCGATGGACAGGGTGATGTGGATGGTCTCGTCCGGGGCGGCTGCGGTCAGCTTGTCCAGGAAGGACCGGTCGAAGTGAAAGCTCACGGTGGGCACTTGGGCTCCTCTCGGCGACCGCTCTATGTTACCTGCTAACGACTTTGCTGCGAGAGCGGTTAGCAGACAAACTCTCGGAACAGGTTAAAAGAGTGGGTTAAAAGTAAGGGAAAGTGCTGCTAGGGTTCGGGATGGAGGTAGACAAACATGGCATCAGAGGAAGAGCTGTTCGCGAACATCGACGCCCTACTCGCGGAGGAGCCGCAGCTCCCGCCCCCGGCGGAGCGCGCCCGGCTGCGTGAGGCCGCCGGCATCACCCAGGCCCGCCTCGCGGTCGCGTTGAAGACGTCGACGCAGACGGTGAAGAACTACGAGAACGGCCGCTCCGAGCCGAAGTCGCCGCGCCTGGAGGCCTACCAGCGGCTGCTGAACGGGTGGGCGGCGAAGTACCCCGCCCACGGAGCTCCCTCCACCCCGGCCGCCGCGCCGCAGCCCGCCCCGGTGCCGGAGACGTTCACCGGCCCGGCCGCCCCCGAGGCCACCGAGACGGAGACCGCCGCACCGGTTCAGGCCCCCGTCGCGCCCGAGCGTCCCGCCCGGCCGACCGCGACATCGCGCCGCCCGGCGAAGCCCGCGACCGACCCGCGCTTCCCCCACGGCCCGCTCGCCGTACTGGACGGCGACGGCTCCGCCTACGGCACGGGCGGCATCGTGCTGGACTGCCCGGCCACCACGGTGCCGGAACTGGTGGAGTGGACCCTCAAGGAGTCCGGCCTCGGCGCCGCCAAGCTCAACCGCTACGGCAAGGACAGCGACCCGCTCATCGTCCTCACCGCAGCCGCCGCCGTGAAGCTCGGACTGCCCGAGCGCCTGGAAGGCCACGAGCAGCGCCGCTCCCTGCGCCTGCCCGAGGACCACCCCGTGGTCAAGCAGGTCGCGAAGGCTAAGTGGCAGCTCACCCAGCGAGGCTTCGGCCCCTGGGCCCGGATCTACCGCAAGGCCCAGGGCCGCGACCGGCAGTGCGTGCAGCTCGCGATCCTGTCGTGGGACGCCCTCGATGAGCGGTCCTGGCCCGGCGTCGCCGAGATGGAGCCGGCCGACATCGCCCGCGTCCTTGGCGTCTACGCAACCCGGGTCATCACCCCACGCGGCTCCACCGCTGTCTCCGGGCTGGAGCTGATGACAGCGCTGCGCCCGCCCACGAAGCCGGAGCGCGACGGAGAGAGCGGGAACTGGGTGTCCGGCTACAACCCGGGCTCGCTGGGGACGGAGCCGATGGACCCGGCGCCGCCGGAGGCCACCCCAGAGCACCCCGTCGTCGTCAACAGCGGCTGGACCGGAGGGTTCCTCAACGAGGAGGCGTACCAGTGGGTGCGGCCGGTCGAAACGCTCACGGATGAGGAGTGCGTCCTGCCGTACGCGGTCGGCCTCGACCTCAACACCGCGTTCCTCGCGGCCGCCGCGCGCCTGACGGTCGGTCTGTCGGCGCCCGACCACTTCGTCGGCCCGAAGTTCAACCCGAAGATCCCCGGCTCGTGGCTGGTCGACCTGTCCCACATCGAGCTGGACCCGCGCCTGCCCAACCCGTTCACGCCGGACGGCACCCGCCCGGCCGGCCCGGCCTGGTACCAGACGCACACCCTCGCCTACGCCCAGGAGCTCGGCCACGACGTGCACCCGATCGAGGCGTACCTGCGCCGCGAGACCGGCGCGTACCTGGACCCGTGGCACGACCGGCTCAAGAACGCGTACGTCGACACCCTCGCCGACCTCGGCGTCACCAAGGACCTGAACGACCAGCAGTTCCTGGCCGCGATGGAGCAGCACAAGCAGAAGGACCCGGCGCTGGCCGCCGTCCTGTCCGCTATCAAGGCCACGGTCAAGGGCGGCGTCGGCAAGCTCCGAGAGCGCCCCCAGGGACGGCACTACAAGGACGGCGAACGGTGGCCGGCCCTTCAGCGGCCGACCTGGCGCCCCGACATCCGTGCCGCCGTCATCTCCAAGGCGCGGGTCAACATGCACCGCAAGCTCAACAACATGGCGAAGATGACCGGGCTGTTCCCGCTTGCCGTGCTCTCCGACTGCGTCGTCTACCCCTCACCCAGTGAGAGCCCGCTCGACTTCCTGCCGTACGCGGCGTCCGGCAAGCCGCAGCCCGGAGGGTTCCGCCTCGGGCCCACACCGGGCCTGGCGAAGCTGGAGGGGGTTCAGTCGATGATGTGGACGGTTGACCTGATGGAACAGGGCCTCAACCCGGCCCGCCACATCAAGGGCGGCGACGCCGTCCTGGACGAAGGGGAGTAGACCGTGGGGGAGATCGACGACGCGATCGAGCGGGCCGACCGCGAGGCGTTCACCAAGGACCCGCCCAAGACCCTCAAGGGCCAGATCGGGTTCCTGCTCAAGCAGTTCGGCACCGCGAAGGCCGTCGCCCAGGAGCTCGGGGTCACCCCCGACTCCGTCAACAGGTACCGGCGCGGCGCCCGCAAGCACGCCCGCGCCGACGTCGCCGCCAAGATCGACGACGCCGTACGGCAGCGGTGGCAGCCGCTGGTGCGCAAGCGCCGGCAGAAGCAGGCCGCCACCACCGGCGGGATCACGGTGGAGACCCGGGCCCGGTTCGGCTACACCGCGCCGGTCGGCACGACCGACGACGGACGGTTCCGGCGACTCACCGTGCACCTCCCCGCGGCCTACGCGCAGCGCCTCTTCGACGCCCGCGACGCGGGGGCCAGCGACCAGCAGATGCGCGGAATCATCGCCGAAGGGTTTAAGGAAGTGTATTTCCAAGACGGCGGCGGTCGCGCTATGGGACTGTCGGACGTGGAAATCAACGACATCGACTACCTCGATCTGGATTACTGACCAGGAGCGAATAGGTGACCGCCGAATTTCCTGTGACTGAGCGCTTGAACTGGCGAGTTAGCGCTCGACCTGGCGAGCTGAGTCTGCCGTATTGACGGTGAGTCTGTGGTTGATGGCGTGACGGTCCTTCGCTGATGGCTCGCGCCGCCCTGGGTAACTCAGCCCAGACGGGGGCTGTATCGGTGCGGCTCTCGGGTAACGGAACGACGTGAGCCGCCAGAGCCGCGTTGGTCAGCGGTCTCTGGTCGACGGCCTATCCAAGCGCCCAGGTGTCCGTGCCCGTGAGACTCCGGACGGTGCGACGCCCACAACGCCCTTAAAAGCTGCGAGACGGTCGCACCCTCCATAAAATATTGATGGAGCCAAACACTGGCGAACAGCAGGAGGCCCCCATGGGTGCATGGTGGCAAGACTGCGGATTCTGGGCCAGCCCTTATGACGTGCGCCCTATCCCGAGTTCCGGCATAGGCGACAAAATGCTTGTCGGGCGCGAGAACGAGATCGATGACCTTCAGGGCAAGATTTCTAGCGGAAACTTGCACGCAACGATCAATGGCCCAGTAGGCGTAGGGAAGACAAGCCTCATCGCCGTAGTCGGGTATCGCCTAAATCAAGGATTCCAGCAGGGAGATGCTCCACTTATCCCTCTCGACAGTCCCCTTCCTCTGAATTCAATGGATACGGCCGCCTCTTTCCAAAGGAGACTCTGCCTTGAATTGGGGCACGCCTTCATCAAGAACCATGAAGCCTTGAAGCAGAGAGGCTACCACTTTCCCAATCCTGATGCTGTTCGACGGTGGATTATGGATCCTGTCTGGCAGACCAGGGGGATTGGTGGAAGCGCGGGCGGATTTGGCGCTCAACACACCAAAGGGAGTTCAGCCACATCATCCTCCGGTTACGACGAATTCGGCCTCCCCGCCACAATCGCAGCCTGGCTAGAAGAATGCTTCAGTGGTGGCGAGGCTGGAGGTTTCGTCTGCACTATCGACAACCTTGAACTTATTCGACGGCATCGCCAGTTGCAGGGCGTCCTGGAATTGCTGCGAGATACGGCCTTTTCTCAGCCGGGTCTGCGTTGGGTACTCTGCGGCGCGGAGCAAGTGGTCCGCACACTAATCGCCACGCCGCGACTGCATGGGCGCTTGGACGATCCCATAGATTTGCGCCCGCTTGGAGACCATCAGGTAGGGCCTGCCATCGAAACGCGCCACGATGTGTATTCACGCGACAGGAGGGCCAGTTCCACCCCCATCCTTGGGCCTGACGAGTTCCTCTTCCTGTACGACGCTCTAGGGAAATCTCTGCGGGATTCGTTCCGCTATGCTGAAACATTCTCGGGCTGGGCTCACCGCCACCGGCAAGGAATCCTTTTGTCAAGCAACAGGAAGGACGTATTGCATGCTTGGCTCATCGAACGCGGTACGGAGCACTATCACGACGCAAGCTACCGGGTGAAGCCTAGAGCATGGCAGCTTTTTGATGACCTAGTGACAGGAGGCGGATTTTGCACATATGGTCAGCACGATGAGTTCCACTTCGCCAGCCCCGGGCCCATGCAGAAGCAAATGGAGATGCTACTCGACGCCAACCTGGTTCGGGCGGAAGTGATTCCGGGGGGTAAAGGGCGTCACTCTCTTACCGTAACCTCTATGGGCCGCCTCGTGGCGATGGCACGATCCAGCCCGCTTCTACCCTAGATGAATGAGTCCGATGTTCTCAGTGGCCGTAGGCGCGACCTCAAGACACCGAGGCTCCGGTTTTGTGACACCATGTGAGGCAGATCACTCCACACGCCCGACTCCGGCTGCCGGACGCACCACCGCCGAACGTCAGGCCAAGAGCCGCCACCACCACCTCGCGGGCCTCGGCGTCTACCTGATTGGCTTTGTACACGAGAACGGGTTCTGGCTCACTTTCCGTGGACCATGCACGCTGGGTGACGATTGTCGGGCAAGTGGGCCATGGAAAGTTGCCCGGAATTGACCCGTACCGGGTGCGGTGCGGCTGACAGTTCGGCCCGTGGAA
>NZ_JBEXPH010000248.1:0-10182 GCF_040611955.1 Streptomyces sp. NPDC006510
GGCAGCGATGCGTGAGCACGTTGCGCGGCCCGCCGCGTCCTCACCTCCCGTGCCGTGCGGACAGGGGAACAGTGGCGCCGTGGCGCGCGTTGAGCGACCAATAACGACAAGAACGGAGCAACAGCGTTGACACGATCGGTACATGAGAGCCTGGCGATCCTCCACGGCGCCGCCGGAGACGGAACGGTATCGGTCACGGCATCGGGGCCTGCCCCGGCCGAGGTCGTAGCGAAGCGGGAGACGGGCCTCGAGCCGCACGTCGGAACCGTCAACTGGACGGCACCCCCCAGTTACCGGGCCTTCCTCGCCTCGCACAACGCGCTCACCTGCCAACGCGAAGTGGACGGTTTCTGGATGGAGTTCGACATTGTCGACGACGAGGCCATGGTTGAGCTGAACGCCGACCTCGTGCACCTGCCGGAGGACGTGGGCCGCGGTGACGGCCGTCTGCTGTCCACGAACCACCTGGTCGGGTTCGCCGCCGACGGGGGCGGTGAGGCGGTCTGGTGCTTCGACGTCACCCGGCCGGACGTGGACGGCGAGTACCCCGTCCACTACCACCACCAGGACGCCCCGGCCGGGCTCGCACGCTTCGTCGACGGCGGCGCATGGGAGTTCCCGGACGAGGCATCGCCCGCCTTCCCCTCGTTCGCGGCCTGGCTGAGCACGATGACCGCGGCCTTCACCGCACCGAAGCCTCCGAGCTGGGTCCAGGACCTGGGGGCGCCGGTTCTGAGGTTGCAGGGTGCCGCGCGCTGACAGAACATCAGAGACTCGCAGTACGCCGTATCTTCGACGCACTCCGGAGCAACTATCGGATGCCAGAAGAGCAGGACGGAGCCCGAGCCCGGCGCTGACTGCCGTCAGCGCCGGAGAGGGTGACGATGCCTGAATCAGCCCTCCACACACAGCACACCGGCAAGGAAGGATACGCGTGGCGGGAGCACCGGTGACCGGGGGCTGGCCGTCGGGCGGACTCCCGCTCGACGCCCGGCGGATCGGGTCGGCGTACGAGCGGGTGCGACCGGCGCTGACGACGGATCCGCTGTTCGTCGAGAACGCCGCCGACTTCGACGGCGACGTGGAGAACTCGACCGGAGGATGGCCTGCCCGCCCGGCCACTTGGACGCCGGCACGCTGTGGGACTGGCTCGACGGAGCCGACCAGCACCGGTGGGCGGGCCTGCGGGTGCCGGCCGACGCCTGCGCCGGGGTGACGGCCGGTGTGAACTCGAAGTAGGCGGAGTGCGCCCAGGGGCCGGATCTGGTCTCCCCGCGCAGCTCCTGATGGACCCCGGTCAGCTCGACCACCACCGCGCCGGAGCAGTCGTAGGCGTATGACCACAGGTGGAGGGTGAGGTGGCCGGTGTGCAGGTATCCGTACTCGGCCGTCCACAGCCCGATCAGGAACCGCGCGGAGTGCTGACCGCGCGGTGCCGCGAGCGCCAGCGCCTCGAACAGGGCGCGGGCCGACGCGGGTTGCCGGTGAAGCCGGTCCAGCGGCCACTCCACCATCGGCGCGGGTACGGGCACGGTGTGCGACAAGCAGAGCATCGCGTGGCCCTCGGTTTCCACGGCGGCTGCTGTGCCCGCGCCGAGCAGGTCGGCGGCTGCGGCGAGCAGGCCCGGGGACTGCTGACGGCGACCGGCGGTACGCTGCGGCGCCGGCCGCTCCAGCAGGAAGTTGAACCCGGCGACCAGCGGGCCCTCCTCCTGTGTGAACAACTCACCGGCTGCGGGGCGAACACCCACCACCTGGGAGTTCTCCCTCAGACGGGGTTAGCCGTCACCCCACTTGTTGAGTATGTCCATCTGCCACAGTCCCCGGTCGCCCACCTACCCCAGGCGCACCGCCCAGCGGTCGTCCTGGTCCCTGTGCCGCCGGGCGGGCAGCCGTGGCGTGGGGTGGGTGCCCCACCATGTCGTGATTCCCCAGTCACCCAACCGCAGGCACCGACCTGCACCGCTCAAGTTCGAAGACCCCGATTGTCACAGGCACCTCCTACAGTTCCACCATGAGCGAATCACCCACCCGAATACCGGTCGACGGCGGGCCGCTGCCCATCGACATTGACGCGCTCCGGGCGATTGCCCGGGAGATGCCGTACGGCTGGGCACCTGGCTCGACAACGTCCGCAAACGCGCCGACAGGCTCACCGAACAACACCGAGCCGACCTGGATGCACTCGGGATGCGCTGGTAGGGGTGGGTGTGCAGGAACCGTCCTTTGACCGGGCGGGGCTGTTCTTCGCTGTTTCGCCGGACGTCCTGATGCCGCTCGGGCCAGTCTGGGTGCCTGGGTAACAGCTGGAGGGGTGCGGGTGTCTGATGGTGGCGGGGTTGTCCGTGTCGGCGGTGTGGTGCCTGGGGTCTTTCGTGTCGCTCCTCTTGCCGGGGAGATGACGTCGTCGCTGATCGGCCGTGTCGCGGCCTCCTACGGGATGGAGGCGAAGGCTCTGTGGTCGTGCTGGCGGCGGCGTGGTTCGCGGCCCCGGCATGAGGGCGGGGGTGCGCGGGCGGATGGCGAGGTGGTGCTGAACGCGGCTGGGCGGGAGGTTCTGGCCCGGTTGTGCGGGGTCGGGCAGGAGGTGCTGGGGCGGGCGTTGCCGTCCTGGGGACGGGAGGATGCCAAGTTCCCCGCCGGGGAGGGCGGGGAGCCGTTGGCGGTGTGGCGTGCCGGGGGTGCGGTGGTGGGGCCTGTCGCGTTCGGGTGCCGTCTGTGTACGGCCCGGCGTACGGGGGCGCAGGTGCGGGTGGTGCGGTACGCACCGCGGTGGGAGCGGGTGTGTGTCCGGCATGGACGGTGGCTGCTGGACGCGGACGCCGACCAGCCTCACGAGTACCTCGATCTGCGGGGTCTTCCGGAAGTAGCCGCGGCGCAGCGGCGGTGGGCTGGTGTGGTGCGTCGTGCGGTGCGGGCCGGTGTGGGGTCTGGGGAGGTGTTCGGGCTGGCTTATGCGGTGGTGGTGCGGTGGTGGGAGGGGGCGTACGGGTGGGAGCGGGAGGAGATCTGGCCACGGCGCCTGCACCTGGTCGCGGGCGGTGACGCCGGGGATGACCTGGAGTGGTGGCGGGTGGTGGGGCGGGATGCGGTGATCTTCCCGGAGGTGGTGGCGGTCGCGGATGCGCTGCTGGACCCGGCCATGGCGCAGACTGGTGTGGGCGGCTCGCGGAGTGCGGCCGCGTGGCTGACCAGGTGATGGGACGTCAGAAGCGCCACGATCAGGTCTCGGACACCTTCACAGCTCGGCCCGGTCGTCGGCGTGACCCCCAGGTCCGCGGCGTCCATCCCGGCCTCCAGCGGCGACCGTGTGCCGCGCGGCGCGGTCCGCGCCAGGGCACTCGTCACGGCGTCGGCCGCCGCGAGCACCACGGCCGCCTGCTGCGGGTCGTCGGCCGCCTCCCGCCCAGCGCAGTACGCGAATACCGGCAGCACGCGCTGGAGCGCCGCCCGCAGCTCGGCGGCGCGGTCGGCGTCGGACGGGTCCTGGCCGTCGTCGGCGTGCCGGCGGGGCGGGCGAGCGCCGGTCACAGGGAGTCCCGGTGCCCCGTACTCAGGGGTCGGTGCGGAAGCAGTCATGCCGCCAGCGCAGCACACCCCACGCCCATGACGCGCGGCGCACGGCCACACGTCACCGGTACGGGCGACCGGCCACGAGCACGGCCGACGTGGCAGCGGCTCCGCGCGGATCGCGGCGTCGTCTGCGAGGAGCCCCGCCCCGAGCCCGGTCCGGGACCGCCGCCCGGGCGGGTGAATCGGGGTCTCGCGTACGCGGGCGCGGATCTGATCGAGCACGCCCAATTAGCAATGAAATCAAGCTAGTTGACATGCTTTGTGGTGGTCTGTCACGGTTCCGTGCGCCGAGTCGGGCCAGCCGGGTGCCCGAGGGACCGTGAGGAGATCACCATGGAAACCTTGAACCTGTCGCAGATCGCTCAGCGTGCGGGCGTGACCCGTACCGCCGTCGTCAACTGGCGGCGCCGGCACCCGGACTTCCCGGCGGCGGTCGGCGGCACCACCGAGCGTCCCCTGGTACGGGCCGAGGAGGCCAAGCGCCGCCGCGGCCTGGGCGCAGAGGTAGGCGCGCTGGTCGGCGGACACCGTGCGCTGACCGAGGCGCCGTGGTACCCCTCCCGCCCCGGTGACCGGCTGATGCTCACGCTGGAGGCCGCCGAGCACGGGCCGCGCACGACGGAGCTGTACGAGGTGGTCGCGGGCGGGGACGGCCTGGAGCTGCGCCTGGTCGAAAGGCGCTTGCAGGCTCAGTCCTGCGCGGGGTCGGGGCAGATTCTGTTCGGCAACTCTCCGGAGAGGGCCGTGCGTTCCTCGGGGGTGAGCTCCCGGCCGACGACGCCGCAAAGGTGTTCTTTCCAGAGCGCGGGGTCGATCCGGAAGAGCGTTGGCGAGCGTCCGGCGTCGGGGGCGTCGTCGTACAGGTCTTCCAAATCGTCCTCCACCGGTATGCTCAGCAGGGTTCTGCCGTCCTTGGTGGCTTCCTGGAAACGCTGGACCCTCGAGAACACGAAGGTGTCCCGGTACTCGGGATCGTCGGCCCGGAGACGGACCATGGTGTTCTCGTAAGCGAGGAAGAATTCGGATCCGCCGGAGGACCCCATGGTCCAGCGATGAGGCTCGAGCGGTCCGAACGGCCCCAGCACCTTTCTCGGCGGTGCCCCCTTCTCCACGGACCAGACTTCGACGATCCTGCCGGTGGTGAGCACCGCCATGTAACGCGTGTCCGGCAGATACTCCGCGGTAAGCAGGTCCTCGGCGAGGCGGATGCGCTGCTTCCGGTCCTCCCGTCCCGTCCGCAGGTCGATGGTGTGTACGTCGGGCTCTCCCTGCACACTCACCGTGACATATGCCGGGTCCGGATGGGCCCCCATGGTGAAGAACGGGGCCTCGGCGCTACTGAGCCTGAGGCTGGGAAGTTTTACGGCGGACGAGAGACGGCGCCCTTGCCGTGCGTCCCAGTACTCGAGAACCGAACCTGACAAGGTGACCACCCTGTCGTCGCTCTGGAACAAGATGTCGATCGTGCCAGGTTCTCCGGTCGCCTCGTCGGGGGGCGGCGCGGACACGGAGAACTGGCTGATCCGACGCAGGGAGGGCAGGGCGCGGACCGTGATCCTTTTGCGGTCCGAGACATCCGCCACCAGGGTTTCCTCCTTGTCGGTGACAAGGGGCTGCTCCTCGGTGGGCGGTGTTCCGGAAATCTCGGCCTGGGCGAGCGTGCGGGCCCCGGGCCTCGTCTCCACGATGCGGAGCGCTTTGCCGCCATCGCTGCGGACCAGCATCCGGTCACCGTCACCGAGCAGCACCGGATACCCGTGTGCCGGCCTGGAGGGACCGACGGACATGCTGATGCCCGTGACCGTGCGGCCCTCGGCGAATGGCATCGTGGTTTCCGACCCGGACATCAGGAGGGGCAGGCGTTCGACGCCGATCGAAGTGGAGAGTTGCTGGCGGGGCACCAGCCGTTCCGGCGCCGCGTCACCGTGGACCGCGATTCGGAACCAGCCACCCGAGTCGTTCGTGGTGTCCTCGACGACGAAGTAACGGCTGGTGGTGTCGAACTCCGGTTTCTGGCAGGACGACCGTTTGAGCCCTTGGCTGCGGAGGACTTTGCCGTCCGACACCCGGATGGCCTGGTAAAGGCGGACGTTCTGCCCCTTCTTCTGGCAGACGACAGCCGTTCTCCCGTCCCAGGAGACCTCGGGAATGGAGTAGAAGTCATGGGCCAGTTCACGGACGGACCCGGTGGCGACATCAATGGCCAGCAGAGAGGAGCGCTCTCCCCCTCCCAATTCGAATTTGAGACCCTTCCACGCGACCAGGGTTCCGCTGTCCGCGCCGAACCAGATCCAGCGCACGTCGGTGATGGACCCCGGTACTTCGTGAGGACGGCCGCTGGAGAGATCCCACACCAGAAGGGGCAGTCCTTCGGGCACCTGGGAGGCTTCCACCAGGAACCGCGAGTCGGGAGAGAACCTGGATCTTTTGGCTGCGAGGATGGCGCCTTCCTTGTTCCGTGCCTGTGCATGCCGGAGCAGGTGGGCCGGGCCCGCCAGGTGCTTCCCGGAAGTGGTCACCTCGTGCCAGGCGAGGAGCGCGTCGGCTTCGCGCAAGTAGGCGATTCTCCGGCCGTCGCCGCTCACCTGAGGGTTGCGGACTTTTCGGCCCAGCCGCAGGTTCTCCTGTCGCACTCGTCCGTCGTCGGAGCGGACGAACAGGGTCGCGCGGCCGCCCACGGTGGTCACCAGGGTCACCTTGCCGTCCGCGCTCATACTTGCCTGGTCGATGTCTGAATCCAGTCCGGACAGGACCCACTTCGCCTTCATCATCTCCGAGTACCGTCGCATCAGCGCGTTGCGGGCCTCCTGCGTCGGAGAGGTGACGTAGCCCGCTATCGCGGCCAGAGCGGCTTGGGAGGGATTGGTCTCGGCCAGCTCGTCCGCCTGCACCGCCAGCGTCCTGGACCGGCCTTCCGCTGCCCGCTCCTCGCTCACCTGGTACTCCTGGACGAAGAACATCCCCAAGGCGGCGATCAACGCGAGAGCGAGGCTGCCGGCCGCCCAGGCCAGCCGAACGTGCCGCTGCCGGGCACGGAGCTGTTGTTGTACCGCGCGGCGCTGCCGGGCCGCGCGGTCGAGGAGTTCGGTCTCGGCCGACGTCAGGTCATCGGTGCGCCCGGCGAGACGGCTCTCGAGGGAGCTGAGGTGTACACCCCGCGGCAGGAGCTCGTCAGCACGGCCCGCGCTCTCCCAGCGTTCCCGGTCGTGCTGCAACTCCGTGCGCGCGGCGAGGAAGTCCCGGTCCTCACGCACCACTTCGGACAGAGCGGGCCAGGCCCTGATGAGGGCTTCATGGGCGAGTTCCACACTTTCCGGCACACCGGCTCCGCCGTGGAGCACCAGCAGACGCTCGTCCTTCCCGGCGAACAGCACGGCCAGGCGCCAGCGCTGCTCGCCGGCCTCCGTCCGGGTCAGGACCCGCCGCAGTGCGGGGGCGCCGCTGCCCGGCACCACTCGTACCAGTCCGGCGAGGAGCCGCCGCGCGTGCGTGACGGCTTCCGTGGGGTCAGGGATCTCCTGGGAGTTCGGGGAGCCGGTCTCGGTTACGGACAGGACGTATTTCCGCCATGCCTCCTCCGCGTGCCTGCGCAGTGCGCCGGAGACGCCGCCGGCCCTCTCGTACGCCTCGACCCTCAGACGGCCGCCCGACTGCTCCTCCCACAAGTGCCGCAGGACGAAGCCGAGGAGGGGGAGAGCGCCGGGCTCACCACCGGCGTCCTCGAGGATGCGGCGTGCCAGCCCCGGCTCGTAGGAGACACCGGGAACGCGGTCCACGGGGCGGGTGATGACGGCCTGGAGCTGCTCCCGGGACATCGGGGTCAACGGCAGGACGGCTCCCCGCTTCAGCACCGGTCCGAGGTGCTCGTGACTGAGGGCGGCGTCAACGAAGTCGGCGCGCAAGGTGAGCAGCACCCGCATTCCGGCGGTGCGCCGGGCGGGGAAAAGCACCGACAACAGGGCCGTGAGGTCCCCCTCGGGCAGGTCGAGCAGAGCCTCGGCCTGGTCCAGTACGACGAGGAGGTCGGTGGTGGCACTGCCGGTGAGCCGGTGGACGGTGTCCGCGAGGCCCGCCCCGGTCAGCCAGTTGACGGCCCGCTCGACTCTGATGGCTCGCGGTGGCCCGAACCGTTCCTGGCGTGCCAGTTCGAGGAGCTCGACCGCCAGGGCACCCACCGGACGGGACGTGCGGCCGCAGTGGACGACCACCACCTCGTGGCCGGCACGGCGCATGACGGGCGCCACACCCGCGAGGGCGAGAGAGGACTTGCCGCACCCCGAGGGTCCGCACAACGTCACCGACGCACGGTCGCCGCGCAGTGCGGTGACCACGGTCTCCGTGTCCTCCTCGCGGCCGAAGAAGACCTCGGCGTCCTCCTCGCGGTAAGGCTCCAGGCCACGGAAGGGCGTCGGGGCCAAGAGCACCTCAGCGAGAGCGGGGATCTCGTCGGCGAGCGCCCCCAGGTGCAGCATGTACGCCTGTTGATCGTCCCGTACCGGCTCCGCGGCCACGATCATGCCGACGACGGCGCCGAGGGCGTTGTCCCAGACCGGGCTGCCGCTGAAACCGCTGGTGACACGGACTGTCTGCCCGTCGGCCCGGGACAGCTGTACCCAGCCCTTCCCGGCAGGGCCGAGGAGACTGCCACGCTGCCACACGGGTCGGTCGGAGCTGCTGGTGAAGCCGACGATGCGGGACCCGTGTTCCCACAGACGCCGGGACAGGCTGGTAGGCAGCGGCCTCGCCCCGGGTGCCGGTGCGAGCAGCCGAAGCACGGCCACATCGCCGCTCCGGTCCTCCCGGATCGGCACCCAGTGCGCCACTTCTGCTTCGATGTCATGCCCCGGGGCTCCCGGCCCTGCGAGGAGCGGCATATCGAGGGTGACACGGGCCCCGGGGAGCACCTCGGTGTCGCGAGGTTTCCCGAGCGCGTCGCACACCACATGGGCGCAGGTGAGGACGAGCCCGTCGCCGACGAGGAATCCGGTACCGGCGGAGTCGCCGTGCCTGTCCCGGAGACGGACCGTCCCGGAGGCGAGGATGGTGTCGGCGTCCTCGTGTTCGCCGTGCCCGGCTCCGGCCGCAGTGCGGCCGGATTCGTTCTTGTCGTACACGGGGCCTCCTCGGAGCGGTGATGGAAGCGGGAGGGGTGCTGGCAGTGCGACGGCGGGCCCTGGCCTGCCCCGCGGGACTCAGCTCCTGGAGGCGGGGCCGCCCGCCGGGCCTCGGCCCGCGGACTCCGGGCCGGGTACGGATTCCGGCACCGCGTTCGAACCGGCGGGGCTGTTGTGCCAGGTGAGGCTGACGGAGAAGTTGGCCTCCGCAGAGGAGCCCGCGACGAGGACCTTCGCATCGGCGGAGAGCGACATGCCGAATTCGAGGGTCGCCTCGTCCGGCGGCCGGAGCATGCCACGGCAGCGGCCGACGAAGGCGTCCGCAACCGGCCGTGCGACATCCAGCATCTGTTCCAGGGATTGCTCGGCCCGGGCGACGGCACGGCTGCCGCGTCCGACGCGCACGACGTCCTCCCCGGCGTCGTTCACCTGCACTCGTACGACCTCGCCGCCGCTCCCCAGCGGCACTTCGACTGTGTACAGGGCTTGACCTTCCGACAGCGGCATGACGTTCCCCGATCGTGAACTGAGCCTCCGGGCCCCTGAGTTAGGCGGCTCGTGAGGTGCACGGAGAGGCTATCTGGCTGTGTGCCGGGAGTCACATGGTAGACCGGGGAGGTGTGTCGGCGTCCCGCTGCCCATGCCCGGGGCCTGGCCGCCGTCCCGGCCCGGCTCACCACCCACGACGTCAACATCCGCGGCATCAACTTCACCCGCTACCGCGAGGAGTGCCTGCGCGAAGGCATCGATCCGCACACCGCCGTCAAGGTTGAAGCTCTCCGTTTCGGGCTGCTGGGGCAGCGGCTCGACGACGCGATCGAGAGCCTGGTCGACGACGTTCGGCAGTGGAACATCGAGGCCCGTACCGAAGAGGTTGAGCGGGAACTTCTGCGCTCCCTGCAAGGAGCGGTGCAGAAAGTCGTCCAGCGCACCGCAGACAAGCTGCCTGCCGCCGACGACGAGAACCAGCAGGACCCGTGCACCACGCGTGTTGCATTCGATAAAGTGCTCGCGACCGCTCCTGAGCTGCGGAAATTCCAACCGCACAGTCCTGGCGCCCCGGAGAAGGTGTGGTGACTTCGACGCCTCGGGGGCCGACATCGAGCGGGACTGGGTGGCCCGCACGGATTGCTGGAGCCACGTGGAACGGGTCCTGCTCACCCACGACCAGGTCCGCGAGTACGAACTGCCCGCGGCTGCGGGGAAGGCCGGCGACCCCGCGCTGGGCCGGGTTCGCGCGCCGGTACGGACTCGACCCCGGCCGGCCGGTGCAGTGGGAGGTCGAGGCGCTCGACCCGGCCGAGCTCCAGCGCCTGGTCCTCGCCGCCGTCGCCCCGTACATCGACCAAGCCGTACTCCGTGACCGCATCGCGGAGGAAGAACGGCAACGGAGGCTGCTTAGCTTGTATTTAAAGGTTTGACTTTGGCGTGGCCTGCGGAGTCGTGTCCGTTCTGTTGTGTTTCTTGCCAACGGGGTGGCGGGGTGCGGGGGTTG
>NZ_JBEXPH010000249.1:0-10070 GCF_040611955.1 Streptomyces sp. NPDC006510
CGGGGCGGCCGGGACGGCCGGGGCGGCCGGGACGGCCGGGACGGCGGGCGGCGGGGTGACGGACGGGGCCGGGGAGACCGGCGGGGCCGGGGCGGCGGGCGGCGCCGCGTCCTGGCCCTGCCCGCGGTCCTCCCGGCGGTCCGGGATGCCCAGCTTGTCGGCCGCTTCCTGGAGCCACTCCGGGGGGCTCAACAGGAACGACGTCTGATTGAGGTCGATGCGCTGGGGCGGCTCCGGAGCGGCCGTGGCCGTCGCCTGTGCGCCGTACTCCTCCTCGTACCGCCGGATCACCTCGCCCACCGGCAGACCGGGCCACAGGGTGGCCTCGCCGCTGTCCCGGGCGATCACCAGCCGCTGCTTGCCGCCGTCCGAGACCGGGCCCTCGGTGCGGTCCTCGCCCCACACCACGAAGCCCAGCTCGAACTCCCGCACCCGCACCTCACGGTGCTGGTACCCGGGCACGTCGCCGTTGATCCACTCGTCCGCGCGCTCCTGCGCCTGCGCAAAGGTCACCATCGCGCTCACCCCTCCACCGGGACGGCCCGCGCGAAGCCGCCGTCCACCATCAGGTTCGCCACGGTCTCCAGCTCCGGCGGATTGCCCGCCAGACGCTGCAGGAAGGCGTCGAAGTCGTCGCCGCACGGCAGCAGCAGCCGGTCCACCCGCTCCTGCACGGTCCAGCCGTCCTGGTCCCGGGCGTCGTCGTACGCGCAGAACCAGACCGAGCCGATGCCGTTGCCCTTCACCTTCACCGCGATGATGCCGCCCTGGACGAAACCGACGCCCAGGAAGTCCTTGGTGAGGTGATCGCGCAGACACTTGTTGACGTACACCAGGTCGTTCGCGGCGGCCTGCTCGCGCACCGTGAAGAACGGCTGGTCGACCAGGAGCCCCAGCTCCGCGTCGAGCGCCGCACCGACCGGCGCCGAACCGCCCGCCGCCTTGAGGAACGAGCGGTACGCACCCGGCAGCCGGTAGCCGAGGTCCTCCTCGACGCCCAGGACCTGCGCCTCGCTCACCGCGACGGCACCCTTGGGCAGCCGGAAGTGCGCGGGCCGGGTCTCCTGCAACGGGCGGGTCCCCCGCTTGTTGTGGTCGACCGCCGTGGCGGCCAGGCCGCCGTGATGCCTGAGCAGCGCCTTCACCTCGACCGGGACCAGCTCCATGCGCCGGCCGCCGGGCACGTGGTGCCACGTCCAGCCGTGCGGAGTGGCGACCGCCGGGATCGTGTCCCACAGCTCATGGCCGCTCGCCGCCAGCGCCGCGTTGGCCGAGACGTAGTCGGTGAGCCGGAGCTCGTCGACCCCGAAGCCCTGCGGCGGCTCGGCGATCTCGGCGGCGGCGCGCGCGTACGGCGCGAAGTCCGGGCTGCCGTTCTCGTCCATGCGCACGCCTCCCGGGTGGCGGGACGCCCGGACCGGGTCCGGGAAATGCACGAGCTGCCCGGCGTAGGCCGCGTTCGGTGGCGCGGCTTGCTGCCCGAGCCGACCTGTCGTCATGGCGGTTGCCCCCTGCTGCGTCTGGCTGGTGAGGACCGGCCTGTCCGAGGGGGACGGTCCGGGCACAGCCTATGCGGTGGCACAAGGGCGGGTCTCGCCCATGTGACCTGTCCTACGCCTCCCCCTCCGCATCCGTCACGAACCGTCACAGCGGTGTGACGGACGAGCGACGCCCCCCACGGTCCGGCGACACGGAGACACGTTTCACTGCCCCAGCTTCCCCACCAGCCCGGACATTTGGCAGGCTGTCACCGCAACTCGGGGGCGTGCACATCGCGCAGCTACCGCTGCGGGCACGGGAGGGAAAGCACCATGCACACCGCACGATCAGTCACATCCGGGGACCCGCGCCTCAGCTGGAGCAGCACCGAGACCGGCCGCACACCCCGTCTGCAGCACCGCCGCGACGGCATCCTGCCCGCAGTCGCGGCGGCACTGTCCGTCCGCGGCGAGACGCTCACCTGCACCGCGGGCAAGGGCGACCAGCCCCCCGTGCTGCACCCGCTCGTCCAGGACTTCCTCGACACCCTCCCCAGCGGCCGGCGCGAACGCTTCACCGGCCGCTGCCCCGAGGCGATACTGCTCTCCCGGCAGCTCACCGCCGCGGAATCGACCCGCTCCAAGCGCGCCCAGCGCAAGCCGCTGACCAACGGCGAGGCCCGGCGCGCCCTGAAGCACTCGCGGCTCACCGCACGGCGCATCCGTGAGGACGGCGACCCCATGCACGGCAGCTACGCGCCGCCGTGCCGCTCCTGCACGGCGATGCTCGCCCACTTCGGCGTACGTCCCGTCGACCTCACGACCACCGGGGCGGCGACCACCGCCGAGAAGGGCTGACCGCACGCCGATGCACGACCGAACCGACCTACCCGAACAGACGGGCCCCGCCGACCGCGACCGGCACGCCACCACCCGCTTCCCCGTCGCCGTCGACGCCGCCCTGCGCGCCGCGGGCTGGCAGCCCGGCCGCTGGGACATCCGGCAGGCCGAGGAATGGGCCGACGCGCTGCGCTCGCACACCTCGCCCGCCGGCCATCAGCACGCGGTCTTCCCCGCAGCCGTGGAGGCGTGGGCCGAATTCGGCGGACTCCACATCACCGCGTCCGCGCCGGGCCGCCAGATCGCCCCGGCCCCGGTGCGCATCGACCCGCTGAGCGGGCTCCACCTCGCCCGCACCCTCGGCGACCTCGGCCGGGCGCTGGAGACCGAGGTCAGCCCGCTGGGCGAGGAAGGGGACGGGCAGGCGGTCCTGGCGATCGACACCGAGGGCCGCGTCTACAGCATCGACCACACCGGCGACTGGTACCTCGGCCCGGACATCGACCGGGCGCTGGCCACGCTGATCTCGGGCATCCAGCCGGAGCGCCTCGTCCCGGGCTGACGCCGGGCCCGCCCCGCCGGTCCCGGCACGGATCAGGCGGGTCCGTGGGCCGGCAGCACCGCCGACACCCGGAAGCCGCCCGCGTCCGTCGGACCCGAGACGAAGACGCCGCCGAGCCCCAGCACCCGCTCCCGCATGCCGACCAGGCCGTTGCCCCCGCTCGGCAGCCCCGCGTCCGCCGTGGCGGCGTCCGACGGACCGTTCTCCACCTGCATGGCGACCTCCGCGTCCCGGTGCGCCAGCCGCACCCAGGTCTTCGCGCCCGCCGCGTGCTTGTGGACGTTCGTCAGGGCCTCCTGCACCACCCGGTACGCCGTCTGCTCGACCTCGGGCGGATACGCGCGGGCCTCGCCGTCCACCGACAGCTCCACGGTCATCCCCGCCGCCCTGGACTCCCCCACCAGGGTCTCCACCTCGTGCAGCCGAGGCCCGTCCTCCGTGGCGGCGGCAGCCGCGGCGGCCGCCGCCTGACCGACCGAGGCGAGCGGCACCGAGGCCGGCCGGGCCGTCACCGACTCCCCCGCCCGCAGCACCCCGAGCATCTCGCGCAACTCGGTCAGCGCCTGCCGGCCCATGTCACCGACCAGCGCCGCGTTCCGCACCGCCTTCGCCGGATCCTTCGGCGCGACGGCCTGGAGCGCGGCGGCGTGCACGACCATCAGACTGACCCGGTGGGCGACCACGTCATGCATCTCGCGGGCGATCCGGTGGCGCTCCTCGGTACGCGCCCACTCCGCCCGCTCCTCGGCCCGGTCGGCGAGCAGCGACAGCTCCCGCTCCAGCGAGTCCGCCCGCTCCCGCAGGCTCTCCATCAGCCGCCGTCGGGCGCCTATGTAGAGGCCGAACAGCACCGGCGGCGCGGTGAGCCCGAGCGACATGAAGAGGGAGATCAGCGGTACGTACCAGTCTCCGGGCCCGAAGTCGTCCTGCTCGGCGACGCTCTGCCGCAGCCGTACGTACGTGACGATGAACGTCCCCATGAAGGACATCCCCGTCAGCACGGCGGTGATTCTTCGCGGCACGTCGGAGGCGGCCAGCGTGTACAGACCGATCAGGCCCATCAGGAAGCCCATCTCGGCGGGCGTCGTCGCGATCGAGACCAGCACCACCGCGATCGGCCAGCGCCGCCGCACCACCAGGGCCGCCCCCGCGAGCAGCCCGAACACCACTCCCACCGGCACCGGCAGCCCGGTGTCCCCGGCGAACTCCACCCCTTCCAGTGCGCATTCCAGCGCCGACAGGAGCGCCAGCCCCACGTCCAGGGCGACACTGCGCCGCCGTTCCCACCACCAATAGGAGCGGGCGGTCGAACCCGTCCCTTCCCGGTGTGCCCCCGTTGCGGTCATGCCGTCCAGCCTACGGGCGGGCGCACCTCATTTTCGGGCGACCCGGACACCGGGTGCGGATCGGGGCGCCGCGACCCGTCGCATCAGGGGCCGGTGTTACGGCATAGTGTTGTCTGCCCGGTCGAAGGCCTGACGGTATGTCCGATCGATCGGCTTTGCCATCCCCTGTGGTGTAACGGCAGCACAGTGGCTTTTGGTGCCATTTGTCCGGGTTCGAATCCTGGCAGGGGAGCTTCGGCGAGCGGGCCCCGACCAGCGCGGTCGGGGCCCGCACCCATGCCCGCCCATCGGCCCCCCGGTATCCTTCGGGTGTCCACCACCCGAAGCCGAAGGGCATTTCCGTGAGCTCCGAACGCCCGGCAGCCGTCGTCGTCCTCGCAGCGGGTGAGGGCACCCGCATGAAGTCGAAGACCCCCAAGGTTCTGCACGAGATCTCCGGGCGGTCGCTCGTCGGACATGTCGTCGCCGCCTCCCGCGAGCTGGACCCCGAGCACCTCGTCGTGGTCGTCGGCCACGGGAGCGAGCAGGTCACCGCGCATCTCTCCGCCGTCGACGACCGACTGCGGACCGCCCACCAGTCCGAGCAGAAGGGCACCGGCAACGCGGTACGCGTCGGGCTCGACGAGCTCGGCGGCACCGTCGACGGCACCGTGATCGTCGTCTGCGGCGACACCCCGCTGCTCTCCGGCGAGACGCTCGTCGCGCTCGCCGCCACCCACACGGCCGACTCCAACGCCGTCACCGTGCTGACCGCCGAGGTCCCGGACTCCACCGGCTACGGCCGCATCGTCCGCGACCCGGCCACCGGCGCGGTCACCGAGATCGTCGAGCACAAGGACGCCACCGACGCCCAGCGCGCGATCCGGGAGATCAACTCCGGGGTCTTCGCCTTCGACGGCCGGCTGCTCACCGACGCCCTCGGCAAGGTCCGCACCGACAACAGCCAGGGCGAGGAGTACCTCACCGACGTCCTCTCCATCCTGCGCGAGGCCGGGCACCGGGTCGGCGCATCGCTCGCCGCGGACCACCGCGAGATCCTCGGCATCAACAACCGCCTCCAGCTGGCCGAGGCCCGGCGGCTGCTGAACCAGCGGCTGCTGGAGCGCGCCATGCTGGCCGGCGTGACCGTCGTGGACCCGGCGTCCACGCTGATCGACGCCACCGTCACCTACGAGCGCGACGCGATCGTGCACCCGGGCACCCAGCTGCTCGGCACCACGCACCTCGGCGAGGACGCCGAGGTCGGCCCCAACACCCGGCTCACCGACACCGTCGTCCGCGCGGGCGCCCGGGTGGACAACACGGTCGCGGACCGGGCCGAGGTCGGCGAGGGCGCCACGGTGGGTCCGTACGCCTATCTGCGGCCCGGCACCCTGCTCGGCACCAAGTCCAAGGCCGGTACGTACGTGGAGATGAAGAACGCCACGATCGGCGAGGGCACCAAGGTCCCGCACCTGAGCTACGTCGGCGACGCGACGATCGGCGACCACACCAACATCGGTGCCGCCAGCGTCTTCGTGAACTACGACGGTGTGGCCAAGCACCACACCACGATCGGCTCCCACTGCCGTACCGGCTCGGACAATATGTTTGTGGCGCCTGTCACGGTCGGGGACGGCGCCTACACCGCGGCCGGCTCGGTCATCACCAAGGACGTACCGCCCGGTTCGCTGGCCGTCGCCCGCGGCCAGCAACGGAATATCGAGGGTTGGGTGGCCCGCAAGCGTCCGGGAAGCGGCGCCGCGCATGCGGCTCAGGCCGCCACATCGGAGCGCAACAGCGAAAGCTGACCGGAAACAGGTACGCCGCTCACGGCGTACCGTGATAGATGCTCACCCCATTTCGGCTGGCTCGTTGCGCATCGGGACACATGCGCGCAGCGCCAGGAACACGTCTGAGGAGACTGTGCTGTGACCGGGATCAAGACGACCGGCGAGAAGAAACTGATGCTCTTCTCCGGCCGCGCCCACCCCGAGCTGGCCGAGGAGGTTGCGCACCAGCTGGGTGTCGGCCTCGTGCCGACGAAGGCCTTCGATTTCGCCAATGGCGAGATCTACGTCCGCTTCCAGGAGTCGGCCCGTGGCGCCGACTGTTTCCTGATCCAGAGCCACACCGCTCCGATCAACAAGTGGATCATGGAGCAGCTCATCATGCTGGACGCGCTGAAGCGCGCCTCGGCCCGCTCCATCACGGTGATCGTGCCGTTCTACGGCTACGCCCGCCAGGACAAGAAGCACCGCGGTCGTGAGCCGATCTCGGCCCGTCTGGTCGCCGACCTGATGAAGACGGCGGGTGCCGACCGCATCCTCACCGTCGACCTGCACACGGACCAGATCCAGGGCTTCTTCGACGGCCCGGTGGACCACCTCTTCGCGCTGCCGATCCTGGCCGACTACGTCGGTGCCAAGGTCGACCGTTCGAAGCTGACGATCGTCTCCCCGGACGCCGGCCGGGTGCGCGTCGCCGACCGCTGGTGCGACCGGCTGGACGCCCCGCTCGCGATCGTGCACAAGCGCCGTGACAAGGACGTCGCCAACCAGGTGACCGTCCACGAGGTCGTCGGCAACGTGAAGGGCCGGGTGTGTGTCCTGGTCGACGACATGATCGACACCGGTGGCACCATCTGCGCCGCCGCCGACGCCCTGTTCGCGCACGGCGCCGAGGACGTCATAGTGACGGCCACGCACGGTGTGCTCTCGGGTCCGGCCGCGGACCGGCTGAAGAACTCCAAGGTCAGCGAGTTCGTGTTCACGGACACCCTGCCGACCCCGGGTGAGCTGGAGCTCGACAAGATCACGGTGCTGTCGATCGCGCCGACGATCGCGCGCGCGGTGCGTGAGGTCTTCGAGGACGGTTCGGTCACCAGCCTCTTCGAGGAGCAGTAGACAGCGGTACCGAAGATCCACTTTGGGAGCGGCCTCCCCGCCGGGTAGACTCAGCGAGTTGCTCGGCGAGGGAGGCCGTACTCATGTGTACGGCGGTCCGTTATCGACGCGCTCTTCGTAGCAGGCCTGTCGTGGGCCGGGTGACCGTCCAGATTTCGTCACCATACGAGGAGTGCAGCCATGGCTGAGGTCAAGCTCGCCGCCCAGGTCCGTACCGAGTTCGGCAAGGGCGCCGCCCGTCGCACCCGCCGCGCCAACCTGGTTCCCGCCGTCGTCTACGGCCACGGCGCCGCGCCGGTCCACGTCAACCTGCCGGGCCACGAGCTGATGATGGCGCTCAAGACCGCCAACGTCCTGATCGGCCTGGAGATCGACGGCAAGGACGCGCTGGTCATCCCGAAGGCCGTGCAGCGCAACCCGCTCAAGGGCCACATCGAGCACGTCGACCTGCTGACCGTCAAGCGCGGCGAGAAGGTCAACGTCGAGATCGCCGTGCACGTCGAGGGCGACCTGGCCCCGGGCGGCAACCTCCTGGAGTACGTGCAGAACACCCTGCTCGTCGAGGCCGAGGCCACCCACATCCCCGAGTCCGTCACGGTCTCCGTCGCGGGCCTGGACGCCGGTGCGTCCGTTCTCGCCAAGGACATCCCGCTGCCCAAGGGCTCCGTGCTCGCGGGCGACGAGGACGCCATCGTGCTCCAGGTCGTGGCCGCGCAGGCCGAGGAGCCGGCCGCCGAGGGCGCCGAGGCCGAGGGCGCCGAGGCCTGAGAGCCTGTCGGGTGACCTCCGACAGGCTCTGAGCCTCGCCCGCACCGCTTGACTGACGGGGCGGCGGTTCCTTGTTCGAGGACCGCCGCCCCGTTTTCCTGTAATCAGCGCAACCAGCCGTCGCACGCGAGGAGACCGAGCAGAGATGTCCGAAGCCACCGACCCCTGGCTCATCGTGGGCCTCGGCAATCCCGGTCCCGAGTACGCGGCGAACCGCCACAACGTCGGCTTCATGGTGGCCGATCTCCTGGCCGAGCGGATCGGCGGGAAGTTCAAGCGGGCGCAGAAGGCGCAGGCACAGGTCGTGGAGGGCCGCATGGGCCCGCCCGGACCGGCGAACCGGCGGGTGATCCTGGCCAAGCCGATGTCGTACATGAACCTCTCGGGCGGCCCCGTCACGGCGCTGCGCGACTTCTACAAGGTGCCGACGGACCACATCGTGGCGATCCATGACGAGCTGGACATCGACTACGGGACGCTCCGGCTGAAGCTGGGCGGCGGCGACAACGGGCACAACGGGCTCAAGTCGATGACCAAGGCGATGGGCGCGGACTACCACCGGATCCGGTTCGGGATCGGGCGGCCGCCGGGGCGGATGCAGGTCGCCGACTTCGTGCTGAAGGACTTCTCGTCCACCGAGCGCAAGGAGCTGGCGTACATGGTGGACCGGGCGGCGGACTCGGTGGAGTGCCTGCTCGCGGAGGGCCTGGAGCGCGCGCAGAGCGCGTACAACTCGTAGCACTCACATACGGGGTTCGTAGCACGTACGACTCCGACATTCCTGCCGGTACCCCGGCGATTTCCGGCCACGAGTTGACCGGTGGTGCCGGTCTGCCCAAGGATCGCTCCCCATGAAGCGGAGCTCCTCCAACCGCGCCCTGGTCTATGCCCGCAACGCCGCCATGGGCTGTGTCGTCCTGTTGCTGCTGGTGGCGGGTGTGCTGTCCTCCTGGGACGAGGCCCACCACATAGTCCTGGCCAAGGGCCGTGAGCACGGCACGATGACCGTGACGGGTTGCGGCGCCGATGTCTGCACGGGTCCGTTCGCGCCGTCGGGACAGGCCGCCGCACGCACCCGGGTGACGATCGACAAGTCCGTCGCGGCGCGGAGGGGCGAGCAGTTCCCCGTCGTGATCAAGCCGGGCACGGACGACGTGGTGCGTGCCGGGACGCCCGGTTTTCTGCATGCCTGGGTGCCGCTGGGCGGTGCGCTGCTGCTGGCGGGCCTGGTGATCGGCGGTGGCCTGCGGCTGTCCCGGACCGGCTGGAGCACCGGGATCGCGGGTACGGCCCTGCTCGTGGCGACGTTCATCGCCCTCTGAGCCGCACCCCGAGCCACACCCTGAGCAACTCCCGGGCCGCGCTCCGAGCCCTTCCGGGACACCCCGACGCACGGACTCCCGTACCGGAGCCGCGTGTTCGCCCGATCGTTACCCAGAACCATTGGGACAGAGCAATGCACAGGGGGCGGATGCGGACACATCAACCTTGACGGGCCGAAGCCAGCACAAGAGGCTGAGCCGTCCCCCCACGGCATCCCTCATCTCTCACGTTGGACTGCCCATGCGCATATTCATTCCCGCCGGCGCTCTGGTCACCGCGGTGACCGCCTCGCTGCTGCTGGCACCTTCCGCCTCCGCTGCGCCCAAGGGCGACAACGGCACGGTGAAGATCCACGACGCCAAGACCGGCGAGGAGCTTCGCAGGAACGAGCCGAAGGTCTGCTCCTTCTACCTGGACGCGTTCGGCTTCGACGCCACCCAGAAGGTCCAGTGGCACATCGAGGCCTGGGCCAACAACGACCTGGACAAGGGCGAGACGGTCAGGACGGGCGCCTTCGCGCTCGATGGTTCCGGCCACGGCCGTACCACCGACATGACCCTGCCCGACGGCCAGTACAAGCTGTTCTGGAACTTCGAGGGCGAGAACGGCAGGGCCAAGCACAAGGTCTTCAAGACCGACTGCGAGCCGGGCAAGCCCGGCGAGGAGCCCACCAAGCCCACCAAGCCCGGCGAGGAGCCCACCAAGCCCACCGAGCCCGGCGAGGAGCCCTCGGCCACGCCGTCCACCGGCCCGTCCGCCCCTGGCGGCGAGCAGCCGTCCGGCACCCCGGTCCCCTCGGAAAGCACCCCGGCCGGTGCTCCGGCCACCCAGGACGGTGCGTCCGGCGACCTCGCCGAGACCGGAAGCA
>NZ_JBEXPH010000250.1:0-10021 GCF_040611955.1 Streptomyces sp. NPDC006510
TCCCGGTGCTCGGTGTGGCAAGCCCACGGGTCGTCCACACCGGGACGGGACAGGATGTCCGCCGCGACCTCGACCCCCACCCCGTCCATCACCGGAAGAACCTGGATGTTACCGATCTTCACGCGCTTGATCCCGTCTCTCACAGCTGTATCAACCGGCTGCAACCACCCACGACAGCGGGCCATTCCCCTACGCCCGCCAACCGGCCGCTGAAGCTGATGCGTTCAGCCGCGATACGCCCCGGAGATCACTCACCGCGACATCTATGCGGCGCGGCGAGCGCGGCGTGGGTGCCATTCCAGGCATGCTGCGTCCACACAAGGTCGTCGGGTGTGACGCCAGGCGGGCGGTGTGTCCCCGCGTGGCGAGCAGCCGCACGGCCGCGACCTCACCCCGGTGTGCGTGCCTCGTCGGCGAGGACGGCCAACCGGGGCGGCGGTCGGTTCCGGCGGCGTGTCCCGCGACGGCCCGGGCGGGCGAAGGCACCGAAGTGACCTATCGGGGGCTGGATGCCGCAACTTTCTCCCCGGCCGTACCGGTCCGGGCCGTTTGGTGCGTCTGCCAGAATGGGGCCATGGTGCAAGAGGCATCGACGTACGACGGACGGCTCAGGGCCACGCCGTGACGAGCGGTGGAGTCCCGAGGCCGAAGGCCCGGTGAATCGTCCGACAGGCTTTTTCGAGCAGCCGTTCTGGACCGGGCTCGGGCTCCTGGTCGTGTGTGCCGGGCCCCTGATCCTGCTGGCCGGCATCAGCGGGTACGTCCCCGACGACGACAGGCTGGGAGTCGTCGTGACCGGCCTCCTCTGGACCCCTCTCACCGTGGTCGTCCTGGTCCTGGCCGTCGTCGGCACCGTGCGGGACCAGCGCGTGTGGCGCGACCTGGACACGGCCGGCGTCCGCGTCATGGGCAAGGTCACGTCCGCACAGCACGTGTGGTGCGGCGAGGACGACCGCTGCACCAGGGTCCGGATGCTGGTCACCGTGCCGGGCCGGCCGCCGTTCACCACGAGCCATCTCGTCGCCGGGGAGGAGATCATCGAAGTCGGGACGAGCATCCCGGGCGACGTGCACCCGATGCGCGACCTCTTCCGCCTGGTCGCCGATCCGTCCACGGGTGGGGCGTCCCGGTAGTTCTCCCGCAGCTGGTCCGGGTGACGGCCTTCCCTTCCGGTTCATCCGAACGTGCGTCCCGCCCCCGGCGGCTGCGCTGGATACCCCGGGCGGCGCCCATGGAACGGGAAGACTCTGGGCGGAGGTTCCCGGGCGGGGCGATCAGTCGGCCTGGATACAGCCCCGGCCAGGCCGCGTTCGGCACCAGCCCAAAATCGACGAGAAAAGTGGCGGGGTGGCGCCGGTAGGACAATGACGAGTTCCCTTTCAAAATCGACGAGGAGGGTGGTCGACGTGACCGACCCCGATAACCCCGACTTCTCCAGCCTCAAGGGTGGCGAGGAGGAACAGGCCGCGGGCATCGTCCGGGACGTGGTGCTCTGGTACAGCACCCAGATCGCCGCGGAGCACAGGGCCCCGGTGCCCGACGAGGAGCGGCTTGAGGAGCTGAAGGCCGGCAGGCAGGCCGCGCTCGCCGACCAGGCCCAGCTGGCGACCGCCGACCCGCCCGAGGCGGCCCGGATCGCCGAGGTCTACGCCGCCCGGCTGAAGGAGCTCAACGCGTCGTAGTCCCATGCTCTGCACGGTACGGGCAGGGGCCAGACCGACGGGTGCGGCCTGTCGAGCCGAGCCGGCTGTACCCGCGCGGGCATCAGGGGGCGGGAGAGCGCGACGATGTCGTCCAGCTCGTCCCGGTGCTGCGGCAGCGCCCGGTGGAGCCGGAGGAAGGCCATGGCCTCCTGGTCGGTGTACGGCCGGAGCTGTTCCGCTGTCAGTGCCCACGATGCCCGCCCGGCTGCGCCGGCCTCGTGGCGCAGCAGTGCCTGCCCGTCGCGGCGGATCACCGTCACGGCCGCGGCCGCGATCGACGGATGCCGTTCGGCGGCGGTGACGTCGGTCAGGGCCCGGAAGCATGTGCCGTGCCCGGCGCGGGTGGTGAACCGGGGATAGCCGCCGATCTGCAGGGCGCGCGCATACCGCAGTGCCGTCGCCAGCAGGCTGTCCGCCTCGCGGACAGCCAGGACGACGAGCTCGACCGGGTAACCGTCGGCCGCGAACGGCACGGCGCCGGAGAGGAACTCCTCCACGCTGCCCGGTGCACCCTCGATGAGTACGTCGCCGCGACGGTGGCGTACATACTCCTCGGCCCGGGTGAACCAGGCCCGGTAGTCGGCCCGGATCGCTGCCCCGGCGTTGCGTGGGTCCTCTTTCAGCAGCCGCAGGTGGTCCGGGTGCGAGGCCTTGAAGTCGTCGCCGACCAGGTGGGTCGTTCCCGGCCGCACGGCCCGGCGGACCGTCCTGGCCGCCAGGAGCTTTCCGGCCCCGGGCTGGCCCAGCACGTACACCCCCCGTGGATCGTTCCGGGCGATGATGCCGTTCAGGTACGACGGGGCGATCAGCTCGTCGAAGACCCACCGGTGCTCGGTGACCGAGAGCCGGTGGTAGTCGACTCCGGGCGCTCTCCGACGGGGCTGGGCGATACGGCGAACCGGCTCGGCCAGTGCTGCGGCACGTGCACCGTCCCGGTGAACGGCCAGGCGCTCGTCCTCGGGCAGATCACGATGCACCCGCACCTCGGCATGTGCCAGTTCACGGTGGAAGACGCCCGTCTCCCGGGCACTCCAGGTCCGGTCCTGTTCCAGTACCACGGCTTTGTCGGCGGCGGTCCGGCGTTGCCAACCATCGGGAACTGGGAGTCCGGCGAGACCGAGCCGCGGCCGCCGAAGCGCGCCGCCTACGCCCGGCTACTGGAGGGCCTCGCCGCGCGCTTCCCCGACGCGGCCCCGGTGTCGGCAGTCCCGAAGACGTTCACCGGCCCGGCGCCGGAGCCGATCGCGGCGCCCGCCGCCGCGCCGCCGCTCCGTCCGACGGCGAGCAGCGCCGCCAAGCCGACGTCCTCACGGCGCCCGGGAGCGAAGAAGGCGGTGGCGAAGAAGACCACGGCGGCCGCCGTCGACCCGCGCTTCGAGAACGGGCCGCTCGCGGTGATCGACTGCGAGGACGGGAAGGTGTCGGCGTACTGCGTCGGCGGCCTGGTCCTGGACGTGCCCGCCAAGACGATCCCGGCCCTGGTCGACTGGACGCTGGCCGAAGCTCGGCTCGGTCAGGCCCGGCTGCACCGCAACGGCCGCGACGCCGACCCGATCCTCGTCCTCACCGCGTCCGCGCTGGAGCGCTTCGGCCTGCCGGTCGCCCTGTCGGAGGAGGAACGGCACGCGAGCCGTCTCCCGGCCGGCCACAAGGTGGTCAAGCAGATCGAGCGGGCCGGGCTCCAGATGACCCAGCGCGGCTTCGGCCCGTGGGCCCCGGGTCTACCGCGACCCCGAGGGCTCCAAGCGCCGCTGCGTCCAGCTGTGCATCCTGCCCTGGAACGCCCTGGACGTCCGCGAGTGGGGCAAGAAGGACGACCCGCAGCTGCTGCTGACGATGCACCCGGCCGACCTCGTCCAGTACCTCGGTCTGTACGCGGCGCGGGTGATGACGCCGCGCGGCAGCACCGCGACGACCGGCCTGTAGCTGATGACCGCGCTGCGCCCGCCGACCCGCGCGGAGAAGGACCCGGCGACCGGCGAGTTCAAGCGGGCCTTCAACGACGACGCGATCACCCAGCTCTACCCGGTGGTGCCGTGCGAGGTCCCCGACGAACACCCGAAGCTGAAGGACATGTACGCCCGGCACCACCTGCGCACCCCGGCAGAGATGCTGATGGAGGAGCTGTACGACTGGTGCCGGCCGCTGACCGATGAGGAATGCGCTAACCCGTACCTGGTCGTCGTCGACCTCAACATGTCGTTCGCCGCGGCCGCGAACGGACTCACGGTCGGGCTGAACGGTCCGACCCACCTGGAGAACAACCCGACGTTCGACCCGGCGCTGCCCGGCTCGTGGCTGGTCGACCTCAGCCACGTCGACCTGTCCCGCGTGCGGGTCAACGGCCGTACGGTCGACGGCACCCACGCCGAAGGGCGACCACCCCGAGGGCCCGGCCTGGTACGCCACGCCCACCGTGCAGTATGCGGTGGAGCTGGGCTTCGACGTCGCGCCGATCGAGGCGTACGTGCGCACACAGACCGGCCGCTACCTCGACTCCTGGTACAAGCGGCTGCGCGACGCGTACGTGGACACGATGGCCGACATGGGCGTCACCACCGACCTCAGCGAGAGTGAGTTCCTCGAGGCGATGGCGCGGCGCCAGCAGGTCGACCCGACGATGACGCTGCTGGAGACCGCGATCAAGGCGACGGCGAAGGGCGCGATCGGCAAGCTGCGCCAGCGCAGCCGGGGCCAGGTGCCGTACTACGAGCCCTATCCGGCGCTGGAGCGGTGGACGTGGCGCCCCGACATCCGGGCGGCCGTGCTGGCCAGCCAGCGGACCGGCCTGCACCGCAAGCTGATGAAGACGGTGGCCGCCGCCGACCTGTACCCGGTCGCGATCGGCACCGACGCGATCGTCTACCCCTCGTCCGGCCCGTCCCCGCTGGACGTCCTGCCGCATACACCCGAGGGCAAGCCGGCGCCGGGCACATTCCGGCTCGGGGTCTCGCCGGGCATGGTCAAGTGGCAGGGCACACAGACCGTTCTGTGGGCGGAAGCCCAGTTCGAAGAGCGCGGCGGCGTCTTCAACATCTCCAACCTGATCAAGACCGACCAGAGCGCCGGAGAAGGGGAGTAGGTCATGGTCGACTCACTCGGGGACAGCCTGGACCGCGCGCTGGAGGGGGCGTTCACCCGCCGTATCCCGCAGAGTGCCCAGGCGCAGATGAAGTACCTGGTCAAGCAGCTCAAGGGCACCAAGGCCGCCGCCCAGGCACTCGGGATCTCCCAGCGCACCGTGGAGCGGTACGTGTCGGGCAAGCTCAAGCGGCCCCGCCAGGACCTGCGTGGGCGCCTGGAGCGCGAGGTCAAGAAGAGGTGGCAGCCGCAGATCCGCGCGAAGGCGAGGAAGAAGGCGGCGTCTACGGGCGGGCTGGTCGTCTCCACCCGCGCCCGCTTCGAATTCGAAGCCGCTGGGGGCACGACCGACGATGCCCGGATCCGGGACATCACCCAGGCCCTGCCGCCCGAGTACGCCGACCAGCTGTTCAGCGCACGGGAGCAGGGTGCCAACGAGGACCAGCTCCGGCAAATTGCGGCCGACGGACTCGCCCGGATGTACTTCCGCGCGAACAACTCCCGCGCGCACGGCCTGGGCGTGGAGTTCACCGACGTGGAGCGGCTCGACATCGAGCTGTGATCACCCGCCCACGGCAGAAGGCCCCGAACCGCTTGTGACTGAGCGCTCCAGCTGGCCAGTGAGCACCTCAGTTGGCCGCTCCATGCTCAGAGGCCGGTTGAGGCTGGCTTGTCTTCGTTCCCTCGCGTTTCCGGCTGCCGCATTCCCCCAGTGCCGCCGCGCCTTGATCTTGCTTCGATCCCAGCCCCAAGTACCGGCCCGATAGCCGATCTTGTGGAGCCGACAGACCGGCTGCTTGACTTCCCCCATGACTAAAGGAGCAGACACGTTCGGCGACCTCGGCCCGGCGGTCAGCCGGCATGCGGTGGACCACCGGAAGCGATGGGTGAACGCAGGCTGCGCACTGCTTATAGCCATCCCGTCCGGCTGGCTGGGCGTGTGGGGCTGGTCGGCAACCGGCGAGGGGTCGGCCGGCAGCAACAAGGCGATCGGTCTGCTGCTCGGCCTTGGGCTGGGCGCCATTGCGATCGCGGCGACCCAGATCGCGCGGGCCCTGCGCGGGGAGCGCGGCGAGTATTTCGAGGTTCGCCAAGGCGGCCTGGTTCATGGATCCCAGCGGGGCGCTGCGGGCTGGCCCTGGAACCGCGTCACCTCGCTTCACATCGACGGCGACGCGGTGAACGGCCTCGCAACCCGACTCGGCAACGGCTACCGCATTGAGATCGAACTCGACGACGGCACCCGGCTGCGGGCTGACGGGCTCACCGAACGCGCCGGCGACCTGGGACGCGCCCTGCTGACACAGTGCCCGCACGTCGCTCTGAAACCGCGGATCCCCTGGTACGGCCGGGCAGGCAGTTGGCCGCTGGCAGGGGCCGCGGGCTGCGCGGCAGCGATCCCCGCGATGATCTTCTACATCGCGGACCACCCGGACAAGGAACACCGGACCTACTCCGGTCAGGGCATGACCATAGTGAGCACCGAACCGGGCATCAGCGAGGCTGGCATCGCCTTCCTGACCATCGGCATGCTGGTGTGCGCCATCACCGCAATCACCCTCGTCATTGCCTACGTGCGCGGCAGGGCGTATCGCTGAACCGCTTGGTGCACAGCACCGCCTCCTCGCGGTAACACGGGAGCCGCCGGAGGAACTCTGCCGCGGCTGCACACAGGGCGTGCGATGAGGGCCGTCTCGTGCGGACAAGGCAGCGCGGCCACCTATGACGCTCAGAATGGCCAGCTGAAGCACTCAGTCACAGGTCTGCACATCTTCACCAGCGAGGCGGACTCCCCCATCACGGCCCTGCGGCGCGCGCACGAGGTGTACGACGCCGCGCTCGCCGCGCACCAGGCCGGACTCGAGAACGCCGGCAAGCAGCCCGCTGGACCACCCGCAGCGACTTCGCGCTGTAGCTCCGCCCCGGGACGGCCGCCAAAGGCCGGAAAACCAGTCGGCCGCCCCGGGCCAACCCATCCCGTACGAGACGAGACGGAGAACCCAAGTATGTCCTCCCTCCTGCGCTTTCAGTCACCGATCAGGCAGCGCACCCTCTTACTGACCACCGTCGCTCTCCCGCTGACCGGCTGGACCGTCCACGCCCTGGCGCTCCACCGGCGCCTGGCTGACGCCCGCAAGGACCAGCTGTCCGGCCTGCCCGGCCGGCATGAACTCATTGCGCACGGCGAGCGGCTACTGCGCACCCGGCACCGCGACGATCCGCACGTCCTGATGCTGGACGGAGTCGGCTTCAAGACCGTCAACGACACCTACGGGCACGCCGCGGGCGACGCCGTCATCCAGACCATCGGCCGACGCCTCGCCCGCTGGACCGCGAGCCGCCAGGCGCTCGCCGCCAGGCTGGGCGGCGACGAATTCGCCGTGTCCGTGGCACTGCCTCCGTCGACCGCGCTCGCGGAGATCGCCGGATTGCGCGAGCAGCTGCAACAGCCCCTCCAACACGAGCAGCACACGCTGCGGCTGGACGTCTCCCTCGGCATCGCCCGCGCCGTCGATCTGCCCGGCGAGACGAGCAGCCGGATCCTGCGCGGCGCGGACAACGCCATGTACAAGGTCAAGAAGGGGCTGGAGGCGTTCCCGTACCTCGCGACACGGGCCGACGCGTACGCGGACACTGTCAACGGCCGCCGCGCCGGCCGCCGTGGGTCGCACCTTCTGGCGCGTGCCGCGTGAGCGCCGCCGAACTCGAGGGCGGCGACTGGGACCGCCGCATTACCGTCCGCCAGCCCTGGGCGACCTGCATCCTCGCCGGGAAGCGTACGGAGAACAGGCCGGCCAACTGGCTTATGTCTAGTGCTGTGACCGCGAAGGTTCACCGGGTCCCGGCGGTCAGGGTGAGCTCCGAGTTGGGATGGTCTGGTCAGCCGTGTAGGGAGCCTGTCGTGCCCCAGCTCTGCGACGATTGCTGAGTGAGCAAGCAAGAGTGGGACACATTGACCAAGTCTGAAGAAGCCTTCATGGTCAATTCCTATGAGATCGACATCCTGCCTGGTGTCTGGGGCGATCTCGACGAAGCCGACCAGTCTCGACCGGTCAACGAGCTGGCGGGAATCTTGCTCGCTCTCATCGATCGCGGGTGGACCGAGGTCCGCCGACTCGCGCCGTGGACCTCCCCCGCCGGGGAGAACGGCTTCCAGCCCGGCGAGCTGGTGCCTCGTGATCAGCTTCCGGCGATTCTCGAAGACGCGGCCAACTGGGAGTATCCCGAAGACGGGAACTGGATTGGCGCGTTGACCCTGGTCGAGACCGAAGCGGGAAAGAAGATCACTCGTCTTTCTCCCGAGGAGATGGCCGAGTAGGCCGTCATGGCGGGAAGCCTCAGGCCGCGGCCAACGGTCGGCCGCCCCAGCGGAGGCCCTTCTCGCTGCGGATGCGGGCTCGTTCGCGGCGTTGGGCGGCCAGGAGGTCGGGGTGGCGGGCGTTGGCATTGCGCCAGCGCAGATGGCGGTGCAGCTCGCGGGTCTGAACGGTGTGGTTGGGGTGGTTCGAGTTGGCCAGGGTGAACTGCCGCAGCGGCCCGAAGTGCGCCTCGATCGGATTGGCCCAGGAGGCGTTCGTCGGGTGAAGCACAGCTCGACTTTGTTCTTCCACGCCCACCGGCGGATCTTGGCGCCCTTGTGGGCGGAGAGGTTGTCCATGATCACGTAGATCGGGCGCCGTCGGGGCGAGCGGCGCGGATTGACCTGAGCGCGGCCAGGCTGTTGGTGGTGCCCTTGCGGTGGCGGTTGACACCCCAGAGGGTGTCGTCGCCGATGGAGTAACAACCGTGGAAGTAGGTCACGCCTTGGGTGCGGTGGTAGGTCGCCGGGACCCGGTCGGGCCGGCCCTGCTCGGCCCAGCAGGATCCGCCGGTCGGGCGTATGCCGAGCGGCCCGAACTCGTCGAATGCGAAGACGCGGTCAGGGAAATGGTCCATGACGTGCTCGATCCGGTCCAGCTTGGCATCGCGGTCAGGATCGGTGGACTCCTTCCAGGTCTTGGTGCGCTGGAAGGTGACGCCGCGACGGGCGAGCAGGCACCGTAACGCCTCGCGGCCTATCCGGATCACACGGCCGTGCACGCGGCGCAGGTAGGCGGAGAGTTTGCGGATGGACCAGCGAGTGAAGGGCTGGCCGAGCTTGGTCGGGCGGGTGGTGGCCGTCTGGATGACGAAGTCCTCGTCGTCAGGACTGAGCAGGCGGGGACGGCCTCCCGCCCACTGAGGGTCCAGGCAGGCCAGGCCGATCTCGTTGAACCGGTGGATCACATCGCGGACGGTGTCCTCGTCGGCCTGGACCAGCTTCGCGATCACCGGGGCCCGGTTCCCGCCGGCCGAGGCCAACAGCATCATCGCGCGCCGGAACCGCACCGAACTGGTGCTGCCCCGACGCACGATCTGCTGCAGCTTCTGCCCCTCCTGGTCGGTTAACGTGCGCACACGGACAGGCTCGGCCATCGCGCCTCCAGCGGTCGGATTGGACGTCACCGCACACATCCAACCGCCGCGGCCACGAGCCGGGCGAACCTTCCAGGTCGGAGGGCTACTTCTCGCGCAGATTCTCGACTTCGGCGGCCAGCACAGCCATATCGCGGACGTGCGTATAGTACCTGGTCGCGTACTCGTCGTCGATCGCAGGGAGAACCTTCTCGAACACCGCCGTCAGCCGGATCAAGCCTTCACCGCGCTGTTCGTCGAGCGGGCCTTTGAGAACGCCTAGGGCGTAGCCGCCGGCGTCCGCATCAAGCATCACCATGTCCTGGTCCTCGATGCCCAGGCCGCGGAAGCCTGGCGGGAACGGCATGGCCATGTGCTCGGCCATCACCTGCGAGAGCGCTTCGAGCTTCTCTTCGAACATGCACAAGATCCTGCCGGATCCCACCCGGCGAACCAAAGCGGTCACGGCACTAGCAGGGTCGGGGACTGGCGCGGTGGCTTCCGCTCCGTTTCCAACCCCCGCCACCTCAAACCGGACGTGCGGTTCTCCCGCATCCGGCTTTCCGACATCGTTCACCGCTGGGCATGCGCTGCCACCCTGCATACGTTTCCGGTCAGGCGGAAGACCCCGAGCCTGGTGGTCCACCCATAGGTGTAGCGGGTGGTCCAGTTTCGGCCCGCGAGGCCGTGTTTCCGGCTGGCGAAGATCGCTAGTGCCGCATCAGGCAACGTTTGCCTTGTCGACGACGGCTTGTAGGTGCTGGTCGTCGGCATGGCGGTTTCGCCAGATGATGTAGCGGCGG